>JAAZHF010000153.1 GCA_012510865.1 Gammaproteobacteria bacterium | reverse complement strand
GGCCAATGGCGGGGTTAACCTGTTCTCCGGCGACTGCTACGGCGGCCTCAGTCCGACCGCGCTGTGGTACATCGGCGGCATCTTCAAGTACGCGCGCGCCATCAACGCCTTCGCCAACTCGACCACCAACAGCTACAAGCGCCTGGTGCCGGGCTTCGAGGCGCCGGTGATGCTGGCCTACTCGGCCTCCAACCGCTCGGCTTCCTGCCGCATCCCCTATGTCGCCAACGCGAAGGCGCGCCGCGTCGAGGTCCGCTTCCCGGATCCGATGAACTCCGGCTACCTGATCTTCACCGCGCTGATGATGGCCGGCCTGGATGGCATCCGGAACCAGATCGACCCGGGCGGCCCCAGCGACAAGGACCTCTACGACCTGCCGCCGGAGGAGGCGAAGGACATCCCGACCGTCTGCCACTCGCTCGACCAGGCGCTGGAAGCGCTCGATGCCGACCGCGAGTTCCTGAAGGCCGGCGGCGTGATGAGCGACGACTTCATCGATGCCTACATCGCGCTGAAGATGAAGGAGGTCACCGCGTTCCGTGCCGCGACCCATCCGCTCGAGTACCAGATGTACTACGCCATCTGACGGCGGCCGCACTTGCATTGCACCTGCGCGCCGGGTGCAATGCGCTGCATGAAGAAGCCCGTCGCCGCCGCGCTTTGCGCGGTCCTGCTCGCCGCCTGCGCCCACCAGGCGCCGCGCAACCCGATGGCCGAGTGGGTGCCGTCGCCCAACTACGACGCACGCCGCCCGGTGGTCATCGTGCTGCACTACACCGAACAGGAGTCCGTCGAACAGAGCCTGCACACGCTGCGCACCCGCAACAGCGGCGGCCCGGTGAGTTCGCACTACCTCGTGGGCGACGACGGCGGCATCTACCAGCTGGTGTCCGACGCGCATCGCGCCTGGCACGCCGGCGGCGGCCGCTGGGGCACGATCACCGACCTCAACTCGGCGTCGATCGGGATCGAGATCGACAACAACGGCCGCGAGCCCTTCACCGAGCCGCAGGTGCAGGCGCTGCTGCGGCTGCTCGACGACCTCACCGCGCGCCTGCGCATCCCGCGCAGCCAGGTGATCGGCCACTCCGACCTCGCGCCGTCGCGCAAGATCGACCCGGGCCCGCTCTTCCCCTGGCGGCGCCTGGCCGAGGCCGGCTTCGGCATCTGGCCGGCCGACGACGCACCGCCGGCGCCCGAGGGCTTCGACGCGATGCGCGCACTGGAGCAGGTCGGCTACGACACCGGCCACGGCGACGCCACCGTCCGCGCCTTCCGCCTCCGCTTCCGCGGCGACGCGGGCACGCAGCTCGACGACGAGGACCTGCGCATCCTGCATCCGCTGACGCTGCCCGGCGGCGCCGGGCTGCTGCAGCCGTCCGCCGCGCCCTGACGGCGGCGCGGGCGGGGCGCGACGGCCCGCCGGCCCCGCGTCCGCTCCTGTCGCCAAGCCGACCGGCATGCACTAGATTGGTGCAATGCCGTCCACCCCTGCTCCCGGCCTCGACCAGCTGAGCACGCCCGTGCTCGGGGTTTCGGCCGCGGGCACGGTGGAATGGGGCAATCCTGCGGCCGGCCAGTGGTTCGGCGTGGCCGTGCGGCGCCTGGCCGGGCTGCCGCTGGCCGCGCTCGAGGCGGACGGGCAGGCGCTGGCGCGGGCGGTCGGCGGTGTCGCGAGCGGCGGGACGGCGCAGGCACCCGCCGCGGCCGCGCATCTCCCGCGGCTGGCGATGGCCTGGCCCGGCGCCGCGCCGCGCTTCGCCGCCGCCTGGCTGACGCCCCGGGACGCGGGCGGCTGGCTGCTCGAGCTGCATCCGGTGGACGAATTCCCCGGCGGCGACCCGGTGGCGGCGCTGCCGCTCGCGCTGGCGGCGGCGCTCAAGGGCCTGGCCCACGAACTGCGGAACCCGCTCGCCGGCCTCAAGGGCGCGGCGCAGCTCCTGGCGCGCCGGATTCCCGGCGACGATGCCCCGGCGCGCGAGCTGGTGGCGCTGGTCGATGGCGAGGTCGCGCGCCTTGCGCAGCTCGTCGACCGCATGCTCGACCCGGCGCCGCCGCGCCCGCACGCACCGGTCAACGTGCACGCGGTGCTCGAGCGCGTGCTGCGCCTGGCCGAGGCCGACGCCGGCTGGGCGGTGCGGCTGGTGCGCGACTACGACCCCAGCCTGCCGGAAGTCGACGGCGATCCCGACCGCCTGGTGCAGGCCGCCTGGAACCTGGTCCGCAATGCGATCGAGGCCGGCGCCGGCGAGGTCGTGCTGCGCACGCGCGCGGAGCACGGGGCCCGCATCGGCGCCGCCGTGCACGCGCTCGCGCTGCGCCTGGACGTGGTCGACGACGGGCGCGGCGTCCCCGACGAACTGGCAGAGCAGGTGTTCGTTCCCCTGGTCTCGGGCCGCGCCGAGGGCAGCGGCCTGGGCCTGGCCCTTGCGCAGCAGGTGGCGCGCGAGCACCGCGGCAGCCTGGCCTTCCGCTCGCGCCCGGGGCATACCGTGTTCACGCTCCTGCTGCCCTACGCGGCAGGCGCCGGGGAGGACGCCGATGGCCGTTCCTGAGGGCAGCCGCGTCTGGGTGGTCGACGACGACCGCCCGGTGCGCTTCGTGCTCGCCACCGCGCTGCGCGACGCCGGCTACGAGGTCACCGGCTTCGAATCCGCGGCCGACGTGCTGGCGACCCTGGACCGCGGTGGACCTGCGCCGCAGCTGCTGTTCACCGACGTGCGCATGCCCGGCGACGACGGGCTGGCCCTGCTGGAGGCGCTCAAGCAGCGCCTGCCCGCGCTGCCGGTGGTGGTGATGAGCGCGCATACCGACGTCGCCAGCACCGCCGGGGCCTTCCGCGGCGGCGCCCAGGACTTCCTGTCCAAGCCCTTCGACCTCGACGACGCCGTCGCCCTGGCGGCGCGCGCCCTCGACGACGCGGGCCGCCACGGCGGAGCCCGGCCGGTGGCCGCCGCGGCGCCGGACGACGACGCTCTGGTTGGCGAGGCGCCGGCCATGCAGCAGCTGTTCCGCGCCATCGGCCGGCTCGCGCAGGCGCCGCTGTCGGTGCTGGTCACCGGTGAAACCGGCACCGGCAAGGAGCTGGTGGCGCGCGCGCTGCACCGGGAATCGCCGCGCGCCGGCGGGCCCTTCGTCGCGCTCAACACCGCGGCGATCCCGGCCGAGCTGCTGGAAAGCGAGCTGTTCGGCCACGAAGCGGGCGCCTTCACGGGCGCCCAGCGCCGCCACGTCGGACGCTTCGAACAGGCCCACGGCGGCACCCTGTTCCTGGACGAGATCGGCGACATGCCGCTGCCGCTGCAGACGCGGCTGCTGCGGGTGCTGGCCGTCGGCGAGTTCTTCCGCGTCGGCGGCCGCGAGCTGATCCGCGTCGACGTGCGCGTGGTGGCGGCGACCCACCAGGACCTCGAGGCCCGGGTGCGCGAGGGCGGCTTCCGCGCCGACCTGCTGCACCGCCTGGACGTGGTCCGCCTGCGACTGCCGCCGCTGCGCGAGCGCCGCGGCGACATCCCGCGCCTGGCGGAGCGCTTCCTGCTGCGTGCGGGCCAGCGCTTCGATGCGCCTCCCAAGCGGCTGTCGCGCCCGGCGCTGGAGCAGCTGCAGGCATACGCCTGGCCGGGCAACGTGCGCGAGCTGGAAAACCTGTGCTGGCGCCTGGCGGCGCTGGCGCCGGGCGAGGTGGTCGGGGCCGCCGACGTCGCGGCGACGCTGGGACCGTCCGCGTCCGGCGGGGACGCGGAGGCGACGCAGGCGCATGGGCAAGCGCGATGGGAGGCGGCGCTGCGGGACTGGGCGCGCGCGCAGCTCGAGGCGCAGGCGCCGGGGATCCACGCCGAGGCGCGCGGACGCCTCGACCAGGTGCTGCTGGAGGCGGCGCTGGACCACACCGGCGGTCGCCGCAGCGAGGCCGCCGCCCGCCTCGGGCTGGGCCGCAACACCCTCACGCGCAAGCTCGGCCCGCGCCGGCCGGGACGCTGATCGTGGCGGCTCACGCAGGCGCCACCACGGCGCGGCTACCCTTTGCGCCTCCACCGACCGCACGCACCCGGATGCTTCGCCCCGCCACGTTCGTCGCCATCGTCCTGCTTGCCGGATGCGCCACGGCGCCGCCCGCGCCCGCGCCGCAGCCGCCAGCACCGCCGCCCCGCGCCGACACCGGCACGGCGTCGCGGGCGCATGCCAACCTGACCGCCGCGTCCGCGACCCTGGCCAGCGGCCGCATCCTCCTGCGCGCGACGCCGGCGGGCGTCCGCATGCAGGGCGAGATCGGCGGCCTGAGCCGCAATGGCGCCCATGTGCTGCAGGTCCACGAGCGGGGGGACTGCAGCGCGATCGACGCCTCCAGCGCCGGGCCCTGGTTCGATCCCGCCGGCGGCGGCGCGCCGCCGTCCGGCTCCGAGCGCATCATCGCCAACGAGCGCGGCGTGGCCCGGGTCGACCAGATGGTCGCCGGCGCCGTGCTCGGCGGCGGCGCCGCCAACGACATCGCGGGGCGCTCGCTGGTCGTGCTCGGCTCGACCGCCGGTGCCACCGGCGCCCGGATCGCCTGCGGCGTCATCACCATTGCGCCCGAGGGCGCGCCTTGAAGGAGTAGCAGCATGCGCACCATTCCCATGACCCTGTTGGCCGCTTCGCTGGCGCTCGGCCTCGCCGCCTGCGGGGCCCCGCAGGACGGCGTCGATGACGCCGCCACCCCGCCCACCGCGCCGGCGCCGACGGCAGCCGACGCACCGGCGACGCCGGCCGACGCCGCCGCGGCACCCGACCTGACCCTGGCGTCGACGGCGCAGGCGGTCGCGACGCTGGCCGCGACCGAGGGCAGCTCGACCACCGGCGAGCTGGCGTTCCAGGCGATCGACGGCGGCGTGGCCATCACCGGCCAGGTCAACGGCCTCGAGCCCGGCAGCGAGCACGGCTTCCACGTCCACGAGGTCGGCGACTGCAGCGCCCCCGACGGCACCAGCGCGGGCGGCCACTTCAACCCGATGGCGACCGCCCACGGCCGGATCGGCGAGGGCGAGCACCACGTCGGCGACACCGACAACATCGTCGCCGACGACACCGGGGTGGCCCGCGTCGACACCCGCCTCGACGGCGCCACCCTGGGCGACGGCGCGGCGACCGACATCCTCGGCCGCGCCGTGATCGTGCACGCGGACGCCGACGACTACGCCACCCAGCCCACCGGCAACGCCGGCGCGAGGCTGGCCTGCGGGGTCATCGAACAGCAGGCGGCGAGGATGTGAGTCAGGGCGCGGGCGGGGCCGCCAGCTCCGCCCGCGCGTCGCCGCGGCAGTGGATGAACTCCACCGCCACGCCGTGCGCGCCGAGCAGGCTCGCGAACTGCCGCTGGCGCGCTTCGAAATGCGCGTACAGCCGCTCCAGGCGCGCGCCCGCCCCGGGCTCGTCGGCCGGCGATCCGACCACCGGTGCGTGGCGCTCGCGCCACGCCGCCGGCGCGAACAGGGCGATCCGCGCCACGCCGTCGGCGTAGCGCAGCAGCGGCTCCGGCGGCGGGTCCAGCCAGGCCTCGCGCCCCGGGGAGAGCAGCGCGGTCTCGAGCACCGGCCACAGCGGGGCCAGGCCCGCGTGCTCGTACTGCATCGCGGTCAGCGCGCAGAGGTCGTGCACGGTCAGGTAGCGCGCGTGCTCGACCTGCATGCCGAAGGCCTCCTGCGCGGCAAGCGCGGTGCCGGCGCCGGCCATGCCTTCCTCCATCAGGTCGGCCTCGAAGCGCGCGGACACGCGCGCGGCGACGGCGGCGTCGCCGTCGAGGACGAAGGGCACGAGCCGCAACGGGCCGCCGGCGTACTCCGGCGACGGCGACAGCGCGCCCGGGAGCCGCCCTTCATGGCTGCCGAAGGCGACGATGCGGACCCCGCCGCCGGGCGGGCGGGGCGCCTTGGCGGCGAGCTGCCACAGCTCCTGGTGCAGCGGCCAGCCCGGCCGCAGCAGCTCGACGGGGGCGAAGTGCGCGGCGACCAGGGTCGCATCGAGCGCGGCAGCCTCGGGTGCGAACGCCGCCAGGTCGGCGGCGACCAGCGCCGCGAGCCCGCCGGCGTCCGCCTGCGGGACAACGTCCTGCGCGGCGCGGGTGCCCGGTGCGAGCTCGAGCGCGAGCGCGCCGAGCACGCGGCCGGGGGTGGGGGTGGTGGCTGCGGTGACGTTCATTGGCCCTGTGCCGGTGCGGCGCTAAACTCGGCGTCATTATGCCTGCCACGGTCGGCGGGCCCTGCCGCGAGGTCCCCATGCTCCATGGTCGCCCCGTCGCCGTGCTCGGCGGCGTCCGCATTCCCTTCTGCCGCCAGAACACGGCCTATGCCGACGTCGGCAACCTCGGCATGTCGGTGCGCACCCTGGGAGCCCTGGTGGAGAAGTTCGGCCTGCACGGCCAGCGCCTCGGCGAGGTCGCGATGGGCGCGGTGATCAAGCATTCCAGCGACTGGAACCTGGGGCGCGAAGCCGCGCTGTCCTCGGGGCTGTCGCCGCTGACGCCGGGCATCACCCTGCAGCGCGCCTGCGGCCCCTCG
>JAAZHF010000152.1 GCA_012510865.1 Gammaproteobacteria bacterium | reverse complement strand
GCGCGTAGGGCGTGGTCTCGGTGAACAGCCCGGTCTCGCCGAGCGTGCCGTAGACCTCGTCGGTCGACACGTGCAGGAAGCGGAAGGCGGCCTTCGCCGCGCCCTCCAGCGATTTCCAGTAGTCACGCACGGCCTCGAGCAGGGCCAGCGTGCCCACGACGTTGGTCTGGATGAACGCCGCCGGCCCGTCGATCGAACGGTCGACGTGGCTCTCGGCGGCGAAGTTCAGCACCGCGTCCGGACGGTGCTCGGCCAGCAGGCGCGCGACCAGCGCGCGATCGCCGATGTCGCCGTGGACGAACACGTGGTCCGGATTGCCCTCGAGCGAGGCCAGCGTGTCGAGGTTGCCGGCGTAGGTCAGCGCGTCCAGGTTGACCACGCGGACGCCGGCGGCGACCGCTTCGAGCACGAAGTTGCCGCCGATGAAGCCGGCGCCGCCGGTGACAAGCCAGACTGGCATCGTGGGGAACCTCCTGGGCCGGCCGGCCTCAGAATGGGATGTCGTCGTCCGGGAAGCCGCCGTCGTCGAACTGCTGCGCGGCCGGCGCCGCCGCGGGAGCCTGACGGGCCGGGCCCTGGGACTCACGCGGGCCGCGCTGGAAGTCGCCGCCGCCGCGCTGGAAGTCACCACCGCCGCGCTGGCCGCCCTCGCCGCCGCCACCGCCGAGCATCTGCATCTCGTTGGCGATGATGTCGGTGCTGTAGCGCTCGACGCCGTCCTTGCCGGTGTACTTGTCGGTGCGCAGCGAACCCTCGATGTAGACCTGGCGGCCCTTCTTCAGGTATTCGCCGGCGATCTCCGCCAGGCGGCCGAAGAACTTCACCCGGTGCCACTCGGTGCGCTCCTGCATCTGGCCGGACTGCTTGTCCTTCCAGGCCTCGGTGGTCGCCACGCTGATGGTGGTGACGGTGGTGCCGCTCTGGCTGTACTTGACGTCGGGGTCGTTGCCGAGGTTGCCGACGAGGATGACCTTGTTGATTCCGCGGGCCATGGATTCCGGTTCCTTCGCTTTCCCGCCGGGATTGGCGGAGGAAAAGGGTGAGTATAACCGCCGTGCGGTGACCATCCGGGGCCGGCCCGGCGCCGCGTCGGGGAACGCCGTGCGCGGCCCGCGGCGGGGTGCGGGCCATATACTGTCGCCCCCCACGACCCCGTCCGCCATGGATTCCAACGCCCCGGCCGTCCCGGCCCGCCCCGCCCTGCCGCTCCCCGAGGTCCAGGCCCTGGCCGCCGCCGACATGGCCGCGGTCGACGCCCTGATCCGCCGCCGCCTTGCGTCGGACGTGGTGCTGGTGAACCAGGTCGCCGAGCACATCATCGCCGGCGGCGGCAAGCGGCTGCGGCCGATGCTGCTCCTGCTCGCCGCGCGCGCCCTCGGCCACCAGGGTCCGGATGCGCACCAGCTCGCCGCGGTGATCGAGTTCATCCACACCTCGACCCTGCTGCACGACGACGTGGTGGACGAATCCGACCTGCGCCGCGGCCGCAGCACCGCGAACGCCGTGTTCGGCAACGCCGCCAGCGTGCTGGTGGGCGACTTCCTGTATTCGCGCAGCTTCCAGCTGATGGTCGAACTGGGCTCGATGGAGGTGCAGGAGATCCTGGCCGACACCACCAACCGGATCGCCGAGGGCGAGGTCCTGCAGCTGCTGCACGTGCGCAACCCGGACGTCGACGAGGCCGGCTACCTGCGCGTCATCGAACGCAAGACGGCGATCCTGTTCGCCGCCGCGACCCGGCTGGGCGCGCTGCTGGCCGGCGCCGGCGGCGACGTGCAGCAGCGGCTGCACGACTACGGCCTCAACCTCGGCATCGCCTTCCAGATCGCCGACGACGTCCTCGACTACAGCGCCGACGAAGCGGCGCTGGGCAAGCACCTCGGGGACGACCTCGCCGAGGGCAAGATGACCCTGCCGCTGATCCACGCCATGGACCACGCCGACGAGGCCCTCCGCGCCCGCCTGCGCCACATCGTGGAACACGGCGAGGCCGACGCCCTGGCCGAGGCGGTGGACGCCATCCGCGCCAGCGGCGGCCTGGACTACAGCATCGCCCGCGCGCGCGAGTACGCGGCCCTGGCCGAGGCCGCGCTGGACGGGCTTGGCGACGACCCGCCCGTGGCCGCGCTGCGCGGCCTGGTGCGCCACGCCGTCGACCGCGGAGCCTAGCGCTCCCGGGCCGCGCCCCGGCGGCAGCGCGCGCCGGGGCGGCGCTCCTGCTTCACCCCGGGTTCGCCGATGCGATGCCGAGCCCGGGGATGGCCGCGATCGCCTCGGGATCGAAGCCACCCAGCCGTGCGAAGTGCCGCCCGCGCTCGACGTAGTCGCGATAGGCCCCGAAGCTGGGAGCGCCCGGCGACAGCAGGAGCACGTCCCGGCCCGCCGATCCGGGACGCCCGGCCGCGGCCAGCGCCTCGCGCGCCGCGGCGACGGCCTGCTCCAGCCCGTCCGCCCCGCGCAGCAGGAAGCCGCCCTCGCCCGCGACGGGCGCCAGCCGCGCATGGATGCCGGGCCCGTTCGCTCCCATGGTGACCACGACGGCCGGCGGCCGCGCGCGCATCGCCGCGGCGAAGTCCGACCAGTCCAGGCCGCGGTCGTGCCCGCCCACGAGCAGTGCCACCCGGCGCCCGCGGTACACGTCGAGCGCGGCCAGCGTCGCGTGGGGCGTGGTGCTGATCGAGTCGTTGACCCAGGTGAGGCCCTCGCGCGTGCCCAGCTCCTGCAGGCGGTGCGGAAGCGGCCGGAACGCGCGCGCCGCCGGCGCCAGCGCCACGGCGTCGTGGCCCAGCGCCTCGACCGCCGCCAGCGCCGCGCACAGGTTGCCGAGGTTGTGCCGGCCCGGCAGCGGCACCTCGCGTGCGTCGAGCACCGCGGATCCGCCCCGGTACACCACGTCGCCGCGGAGGTGCCAGCCGTCCTCCCGCCCGTACCAGCAGGCGCGGGTCTCCGGGTCGAGCCTCGCGCCCAGCGCCGCCAGGCGCGGGTCGCCGGCATTGAGGACGGCCACCGCCGGCCGCGCGCGCGTGACCAGCGCGAGCTTGTCCTCGACGTAGCGGTCCTCGCTTCCGTGCCAGTCCAGGTGTTCGGGGAAGACATTGGTCACCACCGCCACCTGCGGCCGGACGCCGGCGGCGGCGACGTCGCCGGTCTGGTAGCTGGACAGCTCGATCGCCCAGGCCTCGGCCCCGGCGTCCAGCAGCTCCAGCAGAGGCAGGCCGATGTTGCCGGCGAGCGCGGTGCGCACGCCGCCGGCACGCAGCAGGTGCGCGATCAGCGCGCTGGTCGTGCTCTTGCCCTTGGTGCCGGTGACGCAGGCCACGCCCCCGTCGATCTCCCCGGGCTCCGCGCGCGCTCCGAACCACAGCGCGGTGCCGCCGACGAAGACGGTGCCCGCCCGCGCCGCGACCAGGGCCTCCGGGCGGTAGGGGCTGATGCCCGGCGACTTCACCACCACGTCGAACGCCGACAGCCGGGCGGCGCTGGCGTCGGTCTGCGCGTCGAGCAGGTCGTCGCCGAGCGCGAGCGCCGCGGCCGCTTCCCCGGCGTCGCAGAACAGGGTCAGCGGCTGCGCGGGGAGCGCCGCCCGCAGGGCGCCATAGGCGGCGCGGCCTTCGCGGCCCCACCCCCACAGGGCGACCCGGCGGCCCTCAAGCTGCGAAATACGCATGCAGCCGGCTCCACACCGCGTCGGGGATGCCGTGTTCGGGGTCGGGGACCAGCAGCGGCGCGATCTCCAGCTCCGCGGGATCCAGCTGCGGCAGGATCGTGCTCCGGAAGCGGGCGACCACCGCGTCCTCGCGCCACTCGGGGCGCGCCGCCAGCGCCGCCATCGCCGCTCGCGACTCGCGCGCTTCGCCGACGCACTCGAAGGGCTTGTGGTCGCGGTACTCCATCAGCGCGTCGTAGCCGGGGGCCTGCGCCGCGTCGTCGAGCAGGTTGCGGCCGAAGATCCCCACCAGGCGCGGCTTGGGCATGAAGGGCGCCAGCGCCAGGAAGACGAAATGGCACTTCGGGCAGACGCCGCACCAGCGGCTGGTCGGCCGCTCGCCGAGCAGGTGGAAGTTGCGGTTGCAGCTCGAGAACCAGGCGTCGTAGCGGTCGCTGCGGGCGAACTGCCGCGCCACCGCCAGCTCGGACAGCGGCCGCAGCAGCGAGTAGTAACCCAGGTCCGCCGCCACCTCCCGCCGCAGGTGCGCGGCGAAGGCCTGTTCGAACGCCCAGCCCTTCGACCACTGGTGGTTCACTTCGCCGGTGCCCTCGATCAGGCTTCCGTAGCTGGCCGAGCGCTCGTTGGAAAACACCACCTGGCCGAAGCCGAGCACCACGGCGGCGAAGGCGAGGATGGCGGAATTGATCGCCGTCACCGGGATGTGGCCGTTGTACGCACCCTGGCGGTTGTACTCGAACAGCTCCGGCGCCAGCTGGCGCCGGATGTCGAGCGTCGGCAGCCCGGTGCGCGCGGCGCAGGCCGCGATCAGCTGCGAGCCGCCGATCCAGGCCACGGTCTGGTCCACGCCGGCCGAGCGCAGGGCCTCGATCGACACCAGCGAATCTTTGCCGCCGCCGATGGCGACGAGGGCCCGCGGCTGCAGCCCCGCGGCCCCGGCGGGCGTGTCCGGGCCGGTGCGCGGGAAGCGGATCCGGCCGTGCAGGTCGAGGCTGTTCCGGTAGGCGAACTCCCCCAGCCCGTTGAGATAGACCTCGTCGAGCAGGGCCGCGGTCGCGTCGCTGATGCCGGGCCCATCGATCCGGATCCGGCCCGGCACCGCCGCCTTGTAGTAGCTCACGCCCGCGACCAGGTGCAGCAGCCGCAGCGCGCGCGCCGCGGCGTCCGCGCGCGCGCCCTCGAGCGCGAAGGGCGCTCCCGGGAGGGTCACCGTCTCCACCAGCTCGGGGCCGTCGTCGAACGCGTAGGCCAGGCGCGCGACGCCGGTCGCGGGGTCGAAGCCGCAGCCGACGAAGCGGAAGGCCGCCACCTCGTCGCGCTTGAACACGATGCTCATTCCTTGGTCTCCGGGAGCACGCTCTCCGCCGGCAGCGCGCGCAGGTTGTAGGTGTTGGCCATGACCATGCCGTAGGCGCCGGCGTCCGCCACCAGGAGCACGTCGCCGGGCGCGGTGTCCCGCGGCAGCGGACGATCCTGGCCGAGCACGTCGCCGGATTCGCAGATGGGGCCGACGACGTCGAAGGCCGCGAGGTCGTCCGACCCGGGCCGGCTCAGGTTGTGGATGTCGTGCCAGGCGTCGTACAGCGTCGGCCGCATCAGCGCGTTCATGCCGGCATCGGCGCCCACGCGGCGGATCCCGCCCTTCTCCACCACCTGGGTGGCGGTGAGCAGCAGCACGCCGCACTCGGCCACCAGGAAGCGGCCGGGCTCGATCGCCATCCGGTAGCCCGGATACGCGGCCTTGACCTCGGCCAGGCCGGCGCCCCAGGCCTCGAGGTCGAAGGGCTCGTCGTCCTCGCGGTAGGGGATCGGCAGGCCGCCGCCGATGTCGATGGTGTCCACGGTGCCGATGCGGCCGGCGATGCCGCCCAGCTCGTCGCAGACCTGGCGCCAGTGCCCGGCGGTGTCGACGCCGCTGCCCAGGTGCGCGTGCAATCCGGTCACGCGCACGTCCAGCGCGCGCGCGGCGTCCAGGAAGGCATCGATGCGGTCGACCTGCAGGCCGAACTTCGAGGCCAGCCCGCCGGTGCGGACCTTGGCGTGGTGCCCCTCGCCGCGGCCGAGGTCGACGCGCAGCCACAGCCGTCGGCCGCGGAAGACGTCCGGCCAGCGTTCGAGCGCCTCGACGTTGTCGAGCGTCACCGTCACCCCGAGCGCGAAGGCGGCCGCGTACTCGCCGACCGGTGCGAAGCTCGGCGTGAACAGCACGCGCTCCGGGTCGAGGCCGGGCACGGCGGCGAACGCGTGCTCGAGTTCGCCCTGCGACACGCACTCCAGGCCGAAGCCCTCCTCGACGAGCAGGCGCATGATGTCGGGATGCGGATTGGCCTTGATCGCGAAGAAGCGGCGGTCGACCGGCGCCACGCCCTTGAGCTGGCGGGCGCGGGCGCGGACCGTGCCCAGGTCGTAGG
>JAAZHF010000151.1 GCA_012510865.1 Gammaproteobacteria bacterium | reverse complement strand
ATGCACAGGATCGCCACGCCGTAGAACGGCAGCCGGTGCATGAACTCCAGGAAGGCCGCGCGCAGGTTGGCGAAGTCGCCGCCGTAGTTCTCCAGGTGGTCGGCGTCGATGTTGGTGACCACCGCCATCTGCGGGTTCAGGCGCAGGAAGCTGCCGTCGCTCTCATCGGCCTCGGCCACCAGCCAGTCGCCGCTACCGAGCCGGGCGTTGGCGCCGGCGGCGAGCAGCTGGCCGCCGATGACGAAGGTCGGGTCCAGGTCGCCCTCGGCCAGCACGCTGGCGGTCAGCGAGGTGGTGGTGGTCTTGCCGTGGGTGCCCGCGATCGCCACGCCGCGCTTGAAGCGCATCAGTTCGGCGAGCATCTCCGCGCGCGGCACGACCGGGATCCGGCGCGCGCGCGCCTCGACCAGCTCCGGGTTGTCGGGGCGGATGGCGCTGGACACGACCACGCAGTCGGTGCCGGCGACGTGGGCGGCGTCGTGGCCCTGGTGCACCTTGATGCCCAGGCCCTGCAAGCGGCGGGTCACCGCGTTGTCGGCGCGGTCCGAGCCCGACACGGTGTAGCCGAGCGTGCCCAGCACCTCGGCCAGCCCGCTCATGCCGGTGCCGCCGATGCCGATGAAGTGGACGCGGTCGGCGGCGTGGGCGAGGTCGCCCCGGTCCTGCATGCGACGGCGCAGGCTGGTGCTCATGCCCTGGCTCCGGTTTCGAGTACGGCCGAGGCCACCGCATCGGCGGCATCGGGACGGGCGAGCCCGCGGGCGGCCTGCGCCATCGGCAGCAGGTCGGCGCGCTCGCAGAGGATTTCCAGCGTGGCCGAGACCCGGTTGGCGAACTCCTTCGGGTCCTCGCCCTCGGGCAGCAGGTGCGCGGCGCCGCGCTCGACCAGGTACTCGGCGTTGCGGGTCTGGTGGTCGTCGACCGCGGCCGGGAACGGCACCAGCAGCGCGCCCACGCCCGCCGCGCACAGCTCCGCCAGCGTCAGCGCGCCGGCCCGGCAGACCACGATGTCCGCCCACGCATAGGCCGCCGCCATGTCGGCGACGAACGGCTCCACGGAGACCTCGAAGCGCACGTCATCCCCGCGGACCGTTGACCCGTCATCCCCGCGCAGTGCCGATCCGTCATCCCCGCGCACGCGGGGATCCATCGACCCGACCACCTGCACCGGATCAAGCCCCGCGTCCCGGTACGCCTGCAACGTGTCCTCCAGCTGCTTCTCGCCGCACTGGTGGCGCACCTCGCAGCCGGGGATGCGTCCGCGCAGGTCGGCCACCGCCACCGGCAGCGCGCGGTTGAGCGCGCGTGCGCCCTGGCTGCCGCCCAGCACCAGCACCCGCAGCGGGCCGCTGCGGCCGGCGAAACGCTGCTCCGGGACGGGCACCTCGGCAATTGCCGTGCGCACCGGGTTGCCCACGACCTGCTCGCCGCGGAAGGTGCCCGGGAAGCCGGTCAGCACCCGGTCCGCCCAGCGCGCGAGGACGCGGTTGGTCAGCCCCGCGGCGCGGTTCTGCTCGTGCACGACCAGCGGGATGCCGGCGAGCCGTGCGGCCAATCCACCCGGGCCCGCCGCGAAGCCGCCGAAGGACACCACCGCGCGCGGCTGGTGCGCCTCCAGCACCTTGCGGGCCGCGCGCAGCGAACCGAACAGCCGGAACGGCGCGGCCAGCTTGGCGGCGATGCCGCGACCACGGATGCCGGCCACGTCGATGGTGTCGATGGCGATGCCATGCTCCGGAACCAGCCGCGCCTCCATGCGCCCGGTCGCGCCGAGCCAGCGCACCGGCACGCCGCGCGACTGCAGGGCATCGGCGACGGCCAGGCCCGGGAAGATGTGCCCCCCGGTGCCGCCGGCCAGGATCATCACCGGGCGCTGCGTGGCCGCGTTCATGCGAACCTCCCGAGCGTTGGCT
>JAAZHF010000150.1 GCA_012510865.1 Gammaproteobacteria bacterium | reverse complement strand
TCCCTGGACCATGCCGCAATCGACCAGGAAGCGGACGCTGGCGGTCTCCACCAGGAAGCACGAGCCGGTCACCTCGCCGGCGCCGCCCAGGAAACGCAGTTTCATGATCCCTCCAGGCTTGCGCCAGGGACGTTGTCGACGCCGCTCATTGCAGCCGCCCGCGGACGAAGACGGTGGCCGCGGTCAGCGTCACCAGCGCGATCACCGCCAGCGGCCACAGGTTGGAAAGAATCTCGGCGGGCGGCATGGCCTTGAGCACGCTGCCATGGGCGATCACCAGGAAGTGGGTCAGCGGGATCGCCTGCGCGGCCCATTGCAACACCAGCGGCATGTTCTCCACCGGCGTGGCGAAGCCCGACATCAGCACCGCCGGCACGCCGATGGCGAACGCGCCCAGGATCGCCTGCTGCTGGGTGGCGCTGACCGCCGAGATCATCAGCCCGATGCCCACCACCGAGAGGATGAACAGCACCAGGCCCAGCAGCAGCAGCGCGAACGAGCCGGTGAACGGAATGCCGAAGATGAACGCACCGGCCGCGACCATCACCAGCCCGAGCACGGTGCCGATCGCCAGCGCCGGCAATGATTTGGACACGATGATCTCGAACGTGGATGCGGGTGAGACCAGCAGCTGGTCGAAGGTGCCCAGCTCGCGTTCGCGCGCGATCGACAGCGAGGTGAGCATCAATGCGCTGAAGAAGGCGAGGATGCCGACCAGTCCGGGCACGATGAACCAACGGTAGGTCAGGTTGGGATTGAACCAGTGGCGTACCGCCAGCGGCTGCACGGGCGCGGCCCCGGCCGCAGTGCCCTGCCCGCTTCCGGAGTCGACGTCCGCACCGACATCGGCGGCGATCGCCGCCAGATAGCCCAGGGTGATCTGGCCGGCGTTGCTGCGTCGTCCGTCGATCAGCACCTGCACCTGCCCGGTCTCGCCGCCGGCGATCTTCCGCGAGAAGTCCGCGGGGATCTGCAGCCCGGCCATCACCTCGCCGCGGTCGATCAGTTCGCGCAGCTCCCGGCTGCCGTTGACCGGGCGCACCTCCGACACGAACCCCGCGCCTTCCACCCGCGAAACCAGTTCGTACGACCAGCGGCCGGCGTCCTGGTCAAGGACCGCGATATCGACATTGCTCACTTCCAGGGTCGCCGCGAACGCGAAGATCAGCAGCTGGATCAGCGGCGGGCCGCACACGACCATGCGGCTGCGCGGATCGCGCAGGATGCTGAGCGCTTCCTTGACCACCTGCGCGCGCAGGCGGGAAAAGGACAGCTGGTGGCGGCCCGGCATCGCTCAGTGCTCCAGGTTCTTGCGGGTGGCGCGCCTGGCCAGCGCGAAAAAGACCGCGCCGATCACGGCCATCGCCAGCAGGTCGGGCACGAACACCGCCCAGATGTCGCCGGCCAGGAACACGGTCTTGAGCGAGTCGACGAAATAGCGCGCCGGGATCACCCAGGTGATCGCCCGGATCGGCGCCGGCATCGAGTCGATCTCGAACAGGAAGCCCGACAGCATGACCGCCGGCAGGAAGCCGGAGAACAGCGCGATCTGCGCGGCCAGGAACTGGTTGCGCGCCAGCGACGAGATCAGCAGCCCCTGGCCCAGCGCCGGCACCATGAACACCGCCGACAGCAGCATCAGCGTCGCCAGCGATCCGCGCAGCGGCACGTCGAACACGAACGCCGCCAGCACCGCCGCGAGCAGCGTGGACAGCATGCCGAGCGCGAAGTAGGGCAGCAGCTTGCCGATCAGGATCTCCACCACCGAGGCCGGCGTGGACATCACCGCCTCCATGGTCCCGCGCTCCCACTCGCGCGCGACCACCAGCGCGGTGAGCATGGTGCCGATGATCGTCATCACGATCGCGATCGCGCCGGGCACCAGCGCGCGCCGGCTCTCCAGCTCCGGGTTGAACCAGTAGCGCGGCTCCAGCGCGATCGGCTGCGGGGGCGCTTCGCCCGCCATCCCTGTGCGCCAGGTCTGGACCACGCCCTGGGCGTAGTTGGCGACGAAGTTGGCGGTGTTGGGCTGCGAGCCGTCGGTCACCACCTGCACCAGCGGCTGGCTGCCGCCCGCGGCCAGGCGCTGTTCGAAATCCTGGGGGATCACCACGATCCCGCGCAGCTCGCCGGCCACGACCCGGTCGCCGACCTCGCGGCGGTCGTGGGCGAACGTCACGTCCAGGAAGCGGGTGGCGGTGAACGCGGCCGCCAGCTGCTGCGCCGACGCGCCCGGCGACTCCACCACCACGCCGATGCGCACCTTGCGGATGTCCAGCGACACCGCGTAGGCGAACAGGAACAGCAGCACCACCGGCAGCACGAAGGCGATCAGCAGCGTCGACGGATCGCGCAGCGCCTGCAGGCTTTCCTTGCGCACCAGCGCCGCCAGGCGGCGGGCATCGAAGCGGCGCGCGTTCACGCCGCCGCCTCCATCGCCGCCGCATTGGCCCGCATGGACGATTCCACCAGGTGGATGAAGGCGTCCTCCATGGTCGGATCCGGATTGTCGTCGCTGGCCGCGCCGCGCTTGAGCGCATCCGGCGTATCCAGCGCGATCAGGCGGGCGCTGGAGAGCATCGCCACCCGGTCGCAGTACTCGGCCTCGTCCATGAAGTGGGTGGTGACCATGATCGTCACGCCCTTGCGCGCCAGGCCGTTGATGTGGGTCCAGAACTCGCGGCGGGTGATCGGGTCCACGCCCGAGGTCGGCTCATCCAGGAACAGCACCGGCGGCCGGTGCATCAGCGAACAGGCCAGCGCCAGCCGCTGGCGGAAGCCCAGCGGCAGCGATTCCGGTGCCGCCGAAAGCAGCGGCCCGAGGTCGAAGGTCTCGATCATCTCGTCGATGCGCGTGCGCTTGGTCGCGCCTTCCAGCCCGTACACCCCGGCCGAGAACTCCAGGTTCTGGCGCACCGACAGCAAGCCGTACAGCGAGAACTTCTGCGCCATGTAGCCCAGCCGCGCCTTGGCCGCACCGGTGGCGCGGCGCAGGTCCACGCCGGCCACGTGGGCCTCGCCCGAGGTCGGCTTGAGCAGGCCGCAGAGCATCTTGAAGGTGGTCGACTTGCCGGCACCGTTGGGACCGAGCAGGCCGAACACCTCGCCCTTGCGCACCTCGAAGCTGACGCTGTCGGTGGCGGTGAATTCACCGAAGCGCTTGGTCAGGTCATGGCAGGACACCGCGATATCGGTATCCAGCGCCACCGGCGGCATGCGCTCGGCCAGCGCCGAGGTGCCGCCGGGGCCGCCGCCGAGCAGGTCGATGAAGGCGTCCTCGAAGCGCGCGGGCACCTCGGCCAGGCGCGCGCCGGCGCGAGCGGCCAGGGGCTGCACGTCACCACCATCGGCGCCTTCGCGCAGCACCACGCGCACGCCCGCGCCCTGGATCACGCCATCGCCGACGCCGGCCAGGTCCAGCGCTTCGGACAGCACCGCGCGGCGATCGTCGCCGACGTCCTCCAGCCGGAAACTTCGCCCCTGCAGCCGCTCGGTCAGCTCGCCCGGCGGGCCGTCGAACGCCAGCGCGCCCTCGTTGAGCAGCAGCACCGAATCGCAGCGCTCGGCCTCGTCCAGGTAGGCGGTCGACCACACCACCGCCATGCCTTCGTCGGTCAGCGCCTGCACCATCCGCCACAGGTCCTGGCGGCTGACCGGGTCGACGCCGACGCTGGGCTCGTCGAGCAGCAGCACCCGCGGCCGCGCCATCAGCGCGCAGGCCAGGCCCAGCTTCTGCTTCATGCCGCCCGAGAGCTTGCCGGCCAGGCGTTCGGTGAACGGCGCCAGCCGGGTGAAGTCGAGCAGCTCGGCGAACAGCTCGCCGTGGCGCTCGGCGTCCATGCCGCGCAGGCGCGCGTACAGGCGCATGTTCTCCATCACCGACAGGTCTTCATACAGGCCGAAGCGCTGCGGCATGTAGCCGGTGGCGACGTGGATGGCATCGTTGTCGTCGACCACGTCGAAGCCGGCCACGGTGATGCGGCCTGCATTGGGCTCCAGCAGCCCGGTCATCAGCCGCATTAGGGTGGTCTTGCCGGCGCCGTCGGGGCCGACCAGGCCGGTCAGGCGGCCGTAGCCGATGCGCGCAGCCAGGCCACGCAGCGCCTGCACATTGCCGAAGTGCTTTGTGACGCCGTCGATCACCACGGCGGCCATGTCAGGGCGCCTCGACCTCGATCGTCACCGGCATGCCCTGGCGCAGGCCGCCGTCGACCTGGTCGGCGTCGATCACCACCCGCAGCCGGTACACCAGATCGGTGCGCAGGTCGGGGGTTTCCACGGTCTTGGGAGTGAACTCCGCGCGCGGCGAGACGAAGCCGACCTGGCCCGCGTAGGCCTTGTCGGACGAATCCCCGTGCACCCGCACCCGGGTGCCCGGCGCGACCCGGCCCAGATCGGGCCCACCGACGTAGGCGCGCACGTATACCGGCGTGTCCAGGCTCAGGCTGTACACCGCGCTCTGGCTGGCCACCATGCTCCCGGGCTCACGCACGCGCGAAATCACGGTGCCGCTGGCGGGCGCGATGAGTTCGTCATCGGCCAGCGCGGTGGCCGCCTGGTCACGCGCGGCCTCGGCCGCGGCCAGGCGGGCCTCGCCGGCGGCGATGTCCTCGTTGCGGAAGCCTTCGACCGCCTGCGACAGCGCGGCCTCGGCGGCACGGGCGGCGGCGGCGGTCTGGTCGCGGGCCGCGCGGGCGCTGTCCAGGGTCGACTGGCTGATCACGCGCGAGGCCAGCAGGCCGGCCTGGCGCTGGTAGTTGCGCCCGGCGTCGGTGGCCGCGGCGCGGGCGCGATTGAGCTCTTCGCGGGCGCGGGTGATCTCCTGCGGGCGCAGGCCGCCGTGCAGGCGCGCGACCTCGGCCTCGGCGACCCGCACCGATGCTTCCGCAACCGCCAAAGCCTCCCGGTAGGGTTCCGGGTCCAGCATGGCCATGCGCGCGCCGGCGGTGACCGCGTCCCCCTCTTCGAACAGCATGTCCTGCACCCGTCCCGGCTGCCGGAACGCCAGCTGCACTTCGCGGATGTCGACGTTGCCATACAGGACCAGGGCGCTGTCGTCGTTGCCGGCGCGCCGCGCCCAGAGCACCGCGGCCAGCACGGCGACCGCGACGACGACGGCGATCACGATCAGACGTTTGCGCCCGGGACGCGCCGTTCCTGTGTTCATTGCCCACCTCCCTGGATGCCGCGGCGATAGATGGCGAACACGCCCGGCGCGGCGCGGCGGATCCGGGCGACCTCGCCGGCCACCATGGCCTGCATCACCAGTCCCTGGATGGTGCCGATGAACAGCTGCACGGCCGCGTCAACGTCCAGCCCCGGATCCAGCTCACCGGCCGCGACGCCGTCCACGAGCAGGCGGCGAAGCCGCTCGCCGTAGCGTCCGACCAGGGCCTGGACCATCTTCCGCGGCAGGGTGTCGGCCGGGCGCTGCAGCTCGCCGAACAGCATCCGCGGCACCCCGGGGCGCTCGGCGATGAAGTCGACGTGGGCCATGAAGACCGCCTCCAGCGCCGCCAGCGGCGACGTCGCGCCGCGGGCGGCCCTGTCGACCCGCGCCAGCAGGCGCTCGGCGACCCAGGTCAGCACCGCTTCCACGATCGCGTCCTTGTTCGGGAAATGCCGGAACAGCGCGCCCTGGGTCAGGCCCATGCGCTCGGCGATGGCGCTGGTGGTGATCTCGCTGGGGTTCTGCTCGGCGGCCAGCTCGATCACCGCTTCAACCGTGGTCGCGCGCCGCTCTTCGGCGGAAAGCCGCGAAGGCCGCTGGTTCATGGGGACCTGCCTGGGCCACAAGTAAGTGAGTGATTACTACCTTACCGCGCGACCGGGACCCGCGCAAGCCCCGCCGGAAGGCGGGGCTTGCAGGGCTGCCACCGGGGCAGGCACCCCGGTGGCGGCAGGACGAATCCCGTGTTCCCGGACCCGCCGGGAGCAGGCCGGTACCTCAGTCCGCCTTCCAGCCCCAGGCGTCGAGCATGACCTGGAACAGGTGCGTGGCCGGGAAGTAGCCGCGCACGCGGTGCGCGCCGGCGCCGGTGGCCAGCGCCACCACTTCCTCGGCGGTGTGGGTGCGGTTGACCAGCATGTGGTCCAGGCGCACCAGGTCGTCGTCGCCCGCGTCGGACGCCTTCCTGGCCTCGTAGCCTTCCAGCAGCGGCGTGCCGCGCTGGCCGCCGTCGACCTGCAGGCCGAAGGAATGGTCGGCGGTGAACAGCAGCAGGGTGTCGTCGAGGTCCACGCGCGCCTCGACCTCGGCCACGAGGCGGTCGAAGTCGACCACGTTCTGCAGGCCCTTGCGCACGTCGTCGGTGTGCGCGTCCCACTCGACCACCAGCAGGTAGCCCTGCGGCGAATCCTGCAGCAGGTCGAGCGCCTTCAGCGTGGCCGCGCGCACGTCGATGCCGTCGGCGACCACGACCGGACGCGCGTTCGACGCCGGCACCTCGTCCAGCGCGGCGTAGATGGGCCGCTGGTACGTGTCGGCCAGCTGCTCGAAACCGGTGCCGGCCCCGGCCAGCGCGGTGCCGATGCGCTCGCGGCCGGCGCCCAGCAGCACGTCGACGCCGTCGCCATGGCGCGGCGCGAAGGCCTGCGGGAAGATCGCGCCGAAGTTCCTGCGATCGTTGGCATGCGCATAGGTCGCCGCCGGCGTGGCGTCGGCGATCGACTGCGAGCTGACCACGCCGGTGCGCAGGCCGCGCTCCTCGGCGTACTCGAGCAGGGTCTTGGCCGGGGTACCGTCGGTCTCGCCGCGCACGGCGTCGGGGCCCTGGCTGACCACGCCGTTGCGGGTGCGCACGCCGGTCATGATCGAGGACATGCCATTGGCCGAGTCGGAGACGAAGCGGTCGACCGGCGAGGTGTCGCTCAGGCCGAGGTGCGGCCACTGCTGCAAGTGCAGCTTCAGCGGTTCGCCGTGGCCGTGGAGGCTGGCGGCGTTGAGGGTGGACACGCCGGCGGCGTCGGCAAGGAAGACGATGACGTTCTTCGCCCGGGGACCTCCTTCGTCATAGGCGAGGGCGGACTGGGCGACGAACAGCGCCGCGGAAAGCGCGATGGCAAACAGGGGCCGGCACGAGCGGTGGCCCATGGTTTCTACTCCTGGCAGGGATAGGCGACGACGACGCGGACGGAGCGATCGGCTCACGCCCGGAAGGGGACCCGGACCACGGTTTGCATCCGTTCGTTGCAGCTGGGACCTGCGTCGAGTCTGCGACGCGAATGTTTCGCTACGGAGACCGGGCTACCAGTCGAGGGAGACCGTGAGCGCGGCGCTGCGGCCGGGCCGCGTGTAGAAGCCGAGGTTGTCCTCGCTGGCGGCCCGCCCGCGCACGCCGCCCCAGCTCCAGTAGCGGCGGTCGCCGAGGTTCATCAGGCCGGCGTTGATGCGGATGCCCGGCCGCGGCTCCAGCCACGCGAAGAGGTCGAATCGCGCGTAGCCGGGCGGCTCGAACAGGCGGCCGCTGCCGTGGTCGACGCGGTCCTGGCCGCGCACCGCCACCAGCGCGCCCTCCACGCCCCAGAGGCCGCTGCCGGCGTCGTAGCGCAGGCCGAGCGTGGCCTTGGGCAGATCGACGCTGTTGAGCGGCACGTCGCGGCGGGTGTCGTCGCCCTGGGCCCAGGCCATCGCGCCGCGCAGCTGCCAGCCGCCGGGCAGCGAAGGATCGGTCCACGGCAGGTTCCAGAGCAGGTCGCCCTCGATGCCGCGGATGCGCGCGCGGTCGCGGTTGACCGACTGGAAGACCAGCGCGCGGGTGGCCGGATCGATGCCGAGGTTGGCGCGCGATTCGATCAGGTCGCGATAGCGGTTTTCATAGGCCGAGACGCTGGCGCGCAGCGATTCGCCGACGTAGCGCCAGCCCAGCTCCAGGCCTTCGCTGCGCTCCGGGCGCAGGTCGGGGTTGGCGCGCACCTCGTAGTTGAAGACCGGCAGCACCAGGCCGATGTTGACGTCGCCGAAGGGCGGCGAGCGGAAGCCGCGCGCGTACTGCGCGAACAGGCTGTGGCCGTCGCCCGGCGACCAGCGCAGCGCCAGCCGCGGCGTCGCCTGGTCGGTGTCGACGTCCACCGGCACGGTATCGGGAAAGTCCTCGCGGAAGAGCGCATCGGGATGCGCGCGCAGGCGGTTCCATTCCGCGCGCAGGCCGGGGATCACGGCGAAGCGTTCGCCGAAGGCGATCTCGTCCTGCCAGAACAGCGCCAGGCTGGTCTGCACCGAGTCGGGGAAGTCGCGCACGGGCATGACCTCGCCCAGCACCACCTTGCTGGCCGCGCCGTTGGCGAGGTTGGTCTCCAGGCCGTCGCGCAGGCCTTCGTAGCGCTGGCGCACCCCATCCACGCCGAAGCCGTGCCAATGGCGGCCGCGCCAGCCCTCGTGCCGGGCCTGGCCGAGCAGGCCGACGCCGGCCGCGCGGCTGTCGTAATCGAAACGGCGCCAGCGCAGCGATTCGAAGGGCGTTGCGGCGTCGGGCAAGCGGTACTGGTCGCTGTCCTGGCGGACCCCGGTGTCCTGCACCCAGGCCTGCGCCTGGAGCGACTGCAGCCATGGCAGGCCCGGCGTCCACTGCGCGGCGAGGCTGGCGCGCATGCGCTGCTGGCGGTCGTCGGCGTCCAGGCGATAGGTCGTCGCGAAGCGACCACTGCCGAAGCGCAACGAGTTGACCGCGGACTCGCGCCGCTCGCGCGAACCCTCGAAGGTCAGCACATAGCGGCCGGCATCGCCGGTATCGCGCACGAGCTTCGCCAGCACGCTCTCGCGGGTGAAGTCGAGTGGATTCGGACCGTCCTCATCGCGCCATGCGCGGTTGCCGGCCTCGTGCCCGCGTCGCTGCGCCGCCATGACCATCGCCTGCCAGCCGTCGGCGCGCCCGCCTGCCCAGCTCGCCGACAGCAGCCGGCTGTCGTCGAGGCCGTCATGGCCCAGACGCAGCCCGAAGTGGCGGTCGCCGCCTTCGCCGCGCAGCAGCAGCGCCTCGGGATCCAGCGTGCGGAAGGCGACCACGCCGGCCAGCGCGTCGCTGCCGTACAGGGTCGAGGCCGGGCCGCGCTGGATCTCCACCCGCTCCACCGCCTCCAGGTCGACCAGGTCGCGACCCGCGGAGGCGAACTGGCCGATGCTGTAGGCGTCGGCCAGCGGGATGCCATCGACGACGATGCGCACCCGATTGCCCTCGAGCCCGCGGATCGAGAAGCCGCGCGTGCCGAAGCGGTTGCCCTCCGACACCACCTCGACGCCGGGCACGTAGCGCACCAGGCTTTCGGGATCGCGGACCAGGCGCCGGTCGAGCTCTTCACGCTCCACCTGGGCGACGCTCGCCACCACCTGGCTGATCGGTTCGGGTGCGCGGCTGGACACCACCACCAGGGTGTCGAGCGTGGTCACCTTCGCCTCCGGTCCGGGCTGCGCCGCGGGCTCCGCCGCGGACCCGGGCCCGACGCCCGCGCCGCCGCCCACGGCGAACAGCAGCGGCAGGAACACGATGGCTCCGGTGGTCACGCGTGTCTCCAGCAAGGGTCGCCGCGAACGATGCGCATTCCGGAGGGCCCTGTCCACCGTCCGTCGGCGGCGCCCCCGCATCAAGACGGCGCTTGACCCACGTCAGCGAAGTGGCGGAAATTGCCGGGACAATCAGTCAGAAGCCGTTCAGCCCAGCCTTCCCGCCCTTGCCCGGAGCACGCTGATGAAACGCTCGACGCTCGCCCTCTGCCTTCCCCTCGTCCTCGCCGGCGGCACCTTCGCCTGGCAAGCCCATGGCCAGGCGGCGGGCGCAACCGCCGGCGCCGACCCGGCGGCCGGCGAACAGGCCTATCTGCAGAACTGCGCCGCCTGCCACCAGCCCGACGGCAAGGGCCTGGCCGGCGCCTTCCCGCCGCTTGCCGGCTCCGACTGGCTGCAGGGCAGGTCCCCGGCCGAGGTCGCCTCGACGGTCCTGTCCGGCCTCGAGGGCGAGATCGTCGTCAACGGCGTCACGTACAACAGCCTCATGCCGGCGCAGAGCCACATCAGCGATGCCGACATCGCCGCCATCACCACCTACGTCCTCAACCAGTGGGGCAACCCCGGCGGCAGCATCACCGAGGCCGAGGTCACGGAGCGGCGCGCGGCGCTGGCGGTGAGCACCGACCCGGCCCAGGGTGAAGTGCACCCCGGCACCAGCCAGGCGCAGGCCGCCTACGAGGGCGCGCCGTCGACGGTCAGCGGCAGCGACGTCGCCCAGATCCGCACGCCCGGCGCGCCGGACATGACCGAGACCGAGTTCGCCCAGGCCAGCGAGATCTTCTTCCAGCGCTGCGC
>JAAZHF010000149.1 GCA_012510865.1 Gammaproteobacteria bacterium | reverse complement strand
TTGGCCGCGCGCAGCACGCGGTTGCTGCAGCGGTAGTTCTGTTCCAGCTTGACCACGCGCAGCGCCGGGTAGTCGCGCGCCATCTGCGACAGGTTCTCGGGATTGGCCCCGCGCCATGCGTAGATCGACTGGTCGTCGTCGCCCACGCAGGTGAAGTTGCCCCTGTCGCCGGCGAGCACCCGGAGCAGCCGGTACTGGGCGTCGTTGGTGTCCTGGCATTCGTCGACCAGCAGGTAGCCGATCCGCTCGCGCCAGCCCAGGGCGCAGTCTTCGTCGCCCTCCAGCAATTGCACCGGGAGCCGGATCAGGTCGTCGAAGTCGACCGCGTTGAAGGCCGCCAGCCGCGCCTGGTAGAGCTGGTACACCATCGCGGCTTCGTGTTCCGGCGTCGGGCGCGCCAGCGCCCGCGCCTGCTCCGGCGACAGCCCCGCGTTCTTGGCGCGGGAGACCAGGCCCTGGGTCATCTGGATGGCGTCGGGTTTCGCGCCCGGCATCAGGTCCCTGAACTGGGCGAGCGAGTCGTCGGCGTCGAAGATGGAGAAGCCGCGGCGCAGCCCGGCCCGTTCGTGCTCGACCTGCAGCATCCGCAGCCCCAGGGCGTGGAAGGTGCAGATCGTCAGTCCCTCGGCGGCATCGCCGCGGAGCCGGCGCGCGACCCGCTCCCGCATCTCGCGGGCGGCCTTGTTGGTGAAGGTGATGGCCGCGATCCGCCGCGCCGGGTAGCGCCCCGAGCCGACCAGGTGGGCGATCTTTTCCACGATCACCCGGGTCTTGCCGCTGCCCGCGCCGGCCAGCACCAGGAGCGGGCCCTCGCAGTGCGCGACGGCCTCGGATTGTTGGGGGTTCAGGCCGTGCATGGGGGCTCCGGGACGGCCGGCGATTGTAACGAATGTCACACGACAGGCCGTGCCGCCGTCTTCCATGATGGAACCATCCAGAGGGAGATCACACGAATGCGAAAGGACACGATTGCAACCATCGCGAGGGGCGCGGCCGCACTGGCGCTTGCCCTGGCGATGGCCACCGCCGTCGCCCGCCAGGCACCCCCGCCCGACCCGACCGCCGATCCGCAGATGATCGCGGCCGGGTTCCTCAGGTCGCACCCCGACCTGCGCTTCCGCCTCGCCGGCGTCGAGGCGCTGCGCGAAGAGCGGCACGCGGACGCGTTCCGCTACTTCCAGCGCGCCGCCTATTACGGCGACAAGCCTTCGCAGGGCATGGTCGCGGAGCTGTACTGGAGCGGCAACGGCGTCGAGCAGGACCGCGCGCTGGCCTATGCCTGGATGGACCTCGCGGCCGAACGCGGGTACCGCCCCTTCGTCATCCACCGCGAGCGCTACTGGGAGGCGCTGGACGAGGCCACCCGCGCCCGCGCGCTGGAGGCCGGCGAAGCCGTCTATGCCCGCTACGGCGATGCCGCGACCAAACCCCGCATCGCATCGGTGCTGCGGCGCGCCCGGCGCGAGGCCGTGGGCGGGCTCGGCGCCGCCGGACCGGTGACCATCAGCATCCCCGGGGCGGCCGGCTCGACCAGCATCGACGCCAGCAAGTTCTACGATCCGACCTACTGGGATCCGGAGAAGTACGAGGCCTGGCACGACGCGACCTGGCAGGAGCCGCGGACCGTGCAGGTCAGCGTCGGCGACGTCGAGAACGCGGGCTCGCGGGGGCCGGCCGTGGCCCCCGAGGTGGATGCGCCGGAGCCGGAGATCCCGGCCGAGCCGCCGCCGCCCGCCGTCGACGGCGGGCCCGCGGGCGACTGACGGGGCGGGCCGCACGGCCCGCCGCTACAATTTCCCGATGGCCAAGCTGTACTTCTACTACTCGGCGATGAACGCCGGGAAGACCACGACCCTGCTGCAGTCGGCGCACAACTACCGCGAGCGCGGGATGCGCGTGCTGATCCTGACCCCGGCGCTGGACCATCGCGCCGGCGCGGGGACCGTGGCCTCGCGCATCGGCCTCCAGGCCGATGCGCTGGCCTTCGGCGGGTCGGACGACCTGCAGGCGGTCGTGCAGGCCGACATCGGCGCCCACGGCCGCCTCCACTGCGTGCTGGTGGACGAGGCGCAGTTCCTGTCGCGGGCCCAGGTCTGGCAGCTGACCGAGGTCGTCGACGCCTTCGACGTCCCGGTCCTGTGCTACGGCCTGCGCACCGACTTCCGTGGCGAGCTGTTCGAGGGCAGCGGCCACCTCCTGGCCTGGGCCGACGAGATCCAGGAGATCAAGACCATCTGCCACAGCGGCAGCAAGGCGACCATGACCGTGCGCGTGGACGCGGGTGGCCGCGCGGTGCAGGAGGGTCCGCAGGTGGAGATCGGCGGCAACGAGCGCTACGTCTCGGTCAGTCGGGCCGAGTTCAAGCGCATTGCCCGCGGCGAGGGACGGATCGAACCCATGCAGCCCGGCCTGCCGCTGCCGGCGGGCTGAGGCTCAGCCGCCGGCGACCGCTGGGCCGCCGGCGCAGCGCTGCCGCCAGCGCTGCACGTCGCGCACCACGACGCCGCCCTCCGGGCGCGCCATCTGCAACAGCTGTTCGAGCGCGGTGAACACCGCCAGCGATTCCTCGCGGCGCGGCCCGTCGCAGCGCAGGGCCGCGGCCGCCGCCTGCGCGCGCCAGGCGATCTTGCGCAGCTCGGGGTCGCTGCCCGGCAGGTCGCCGAGGTGGTCGAGGCGGGCCAGCGCGCCGTGGGTCCCGAGCCGCGCCTCCAGCTGCGCCAGGGCCAGCTCGGCGCGTCGCGTGGTCGGGTTGGAGGCCCCGTAGTCGGCGCTGGTCAGCGCCACCGCGCGGCGCAGCTCCGCCAGGGCCTCTTCGTCGCGGCCGAGCGCGGCCTTGATCTCGCCCGACGCGCGCAGGGTTGCGCCGACCAGGCCGGGGTCGCTGCCGAAACGCGCGCTGCGCAGGCGCAGGGCCTCGTCCACCAGTCCGGCGGCGCGCCCCTGCTCCCCGGCCTCGTGCAGCACCAGCGCCTCGTTGAACAGGGCCGAGGCCAGCATGGTGTCGTTGCCGAGCTGGCGCCACGTTTCGCTGGCGCGCTCCAGCCCGGCCACCGCTTCGTGGAAGTCGCCGCGCTCCCAGGCCACGATCGCCATGCTGTATTCGTTGCGCGCGACGTCGCCGTGGCGGCTGCCCAGGCGCGAGACCAGCCAGGCATGGGCATCGCGGAAGATCACCTCGGCCTCGCCGAGGCGTCCATTGTCCACCAGCAGGGCCGCGAGCTGGCGCCGGCAGTCGACGGTCTCGCGGTGCTGCGGGCCGCGGACCTCCAGGGACAGCTCCAGCGCCTGGCGGCAGTCGGCCTCGGCGGCGTGCAGGTCGCCCAGCTCGCGGTGCAGCGAACACGTGGCGCGCAGGATCCCGATCGCCTGTGGATGCCGCAGGCCCACCCGGCGGCGCAGCAGGTCCAGCGCGGCCCGCTGCTCGCGCAGCGCGAGCGCGCTGTCGCCGCTTGCCGCGCGCAGGGTGGCCAGGTCGGACAGGCTTTCGATGACGGCCGTGTCCGGCAGCGCCGCCGCGCGGCGGATCGCGAGCGCCCGCTGGAAGCCGGTGCGCGCAGCGTCGAGCTCGCCCTGGTCGCGCTGGCAGCGGGCCAGCTGGGTGTGGAAGTCGGCGGCCAGCTGCGGCAGGCGCTCCTGTTCGCGCAGCGCCTCCGCCAGCACCGGCTGCATCGTCGCCCGGCAGGCGCCGGGCTGGCCCAGCAGGCGGCGGATCCGCCCCATGTCGGTGGCCGCCTGGAGCCGCAGCCCGGGCGGCGGGCGCTCGAGGGATTCGACGATCCCGGCCTGGCGCTGCTGCAGCGCCAGCGCCTGGGCGTAGTCGCCCAGGCCGGCGCGCAGGCGCGCCACCACGCCCAGCAGTTCGGCCAGGGCGACCGGCTCCTGCGCGAGCTCGAGCTCGCCGCGACGGACGCCCTCGTCGAGCAGCCGGCGGACATCGATGTGGGCGCCGCCGGGCGCGCTGCCGGTGTTCTCGAACAGGCCCACCATGAAGCTCTGCAGCGCGCGTGCCCGTGCCGCCTGCTGCATCGCCTGCTGCGCCTGCCAGGCCACGATCGCCAGCGCCGCGACCAGCACCACCGCGATCGCGGCCGCCGTCCCCAGCGCCCAGCGGTGCCGCACCAGGTACTTGCGGGCGCGGTAGGCGAGGCTCTGCGGGCGCGCACGCACCGGCTTGCCGTCGAGGTACCGGCGGATGTCCTGCGCCATCGCCTCCACCGAGGCATAGCGCTGCTCGGGCCGCTTCGACAGCGCCTTCAGCACGATGTTGTCGAGGTCTCCGGCGATCCTCCGCGCATCGCGGCGCGCATGCGCCTGCGGCCGTCCCCCGGGTTCGCCCGCGGTCCGCTGCAGCGCCAGCGACGGCCGGGCCGGGTCGGCGCTCAGGATCGCCTCCTCCCACTCGGCGTCGCTCTTGCGCTTGAGCCGGTAGGGTTTGCTGCCCGAAAGCATCTCGTACAGCACCACGCCGAGCGAATAGACGTCGGTCATGGTGGTGACCGGCTCGCCGCGCACCTGCTCCGGCGCCGCGTAGTGCAGGGTGAACGCGCGCACGCCGGTGCGAGTGCTCTCGGTCGCGGCCTCCGGGGTGTCCAGGAGCTTGGCGATGCCGAAGTCGAGCAGCCGGACCTCGTCCAGCGGCGTCACCAGGATGTTGGACGGCTTCAGGTCGCGGTGCACGATCAGGTTGGCGTGGGCGTGGCTCACCGCCTCGCAGACCTGCAGGAACAGGCGCAGGCGCGCCTCGACCGTGGGCTCGCGCACGCGGCACCAGTCGGTGATGGGCTCGCCGTCGACGTATTCCAGCGCCAGGTAGGGCTGCTGGTCGGCGCTGATGCCGGCATCGAGGAGGCGCGCGATGTGCGCGTGCTCGAGCCGCGCCAGGATCTGCCGCTCGCGGGTGAAGCGCAGCCGCAGGTTGGGATCGGCCAGGCCCGGTCGCAGCAGCTTCAGCGCCACGCGCCGCTGGTACAGGCCGTCGGCACGGCCGGCCAGCCACACCTGGCCCATGCCGCCCTCGCCGAGCATGCGTTCGAGCCGGTAGGGCCCGATGTGCGCGCCTGCGCGCGCCAGCGGCAGCTGCGACACCACCGAGCCGGAGAGGAAGTCCTCCTGGCCTTCTTCCAGCTCGAGCAGCTGTTCCAGCTCGGCGGCGAGCTCCGGATCGTCCTCGCGCAGCGAGGCCAGGCTCTGCTCGCGCGCCGCCGGCTCGAGCTCGAGCAGCGCGTCGAGCAGGGGCGAAAGTCGCTGCCAGCGGTCGGGATCCATCGCCGCAGCGCCCCCGCCAGGCGGCCCTCAGTCCGCCTTGAGCGAGGCCAGCAGGTACAGCCTGGCCTTCTGCCAGTCGCGGCGGATGCTGCGCTCGGAGCGCTCGAGCAGCTCCGCGATCTCGACCTCGGACAGGCCGCCGAAGTAGCGCAGCTCGACCACATGCGCCAGGCGCTCGTCGACCGCCGCCAGGCGCGTGAGCGCGGTGTCCAGGGCGAGCATGTCCTCGTCCAGGCGCAGGCCGCCCTCGAGGTCCGCGGGCAGGTCGGTGACGCGGTGCAGGTCGCCGCCGCGCTTCTGCGCCATGCGCTGGCGGGCATAGTCGACCACGACGCTGCGCATGTCCGATGTGGCGTAGGCGAGGAAGCGGGCGCGGTCGTCGAACCGGGCCTCGCGGCGGCCGATCAGCTTCAGGTAGGCCTCGTGCACCAGCGCGGTGGCGTCGAGGGTCTGGCCGTACTGCCCCGCGAGCTGGCGCCGGGCCATGCTGTGCAGCTCCTGGTACAGGGTGGCGAGCACCCGGTCGAGCGCACCGCGATCCCCGTCGCGGGCGGCGTCCAGCAGCAGGGTGATCTCGGCGGTCTCGGCCATGGGCGCTCCCCTCGGACGCCCGATGATACCGCGCGCGCTCAGCGCTGGCAGGACCCGCACCAGACGGTGGCCCGCTGGGCGCCCACCGCCTGGCGCAGCGGGCGCCCGCACCGGGGGCAGGGTTCGCCGCCGCGGCCATAGGCCGAGAGCTCCTGCTCGAAGTAGCCCGGGGCCCCGTCGGGGGACAGGAAGTCGCGCAGGGTGGTGCCGCCGCGCTCGAT
>JAAZHF010000148.1 GCA_012510865.1 Gammaproteobacteria bacterium | reverse complement strand
GCCTGGTAGCGCACTTGTCCCCCAGACAAGTACGCTACCAGGCTGCGCTATACCCCGGTCGGTGAATTATAGCCGGCGCGGCGCTGCGATGGGAGCCGTCCGAGCCCCGGCGCGCCGGGCCCGTCTCAGCGCTTCAGCAGCTGGAGGACTTCCTCGAGCTCCATGCGCACCTGGCGCACGATCTGGGTGCTGAGCGCGGATTCCTGCCTGGCGCCCTCGCCTTCCAGGCGCAGGCGGGCGCCGCCGATGGTGTAGCCCTGCTCGTACAGCAGGCCGCGGATCTGGCGCACCATCAGCACGTCGTGGCGCTGGTAGTAGCGGCGGTTGCCGCGGCGCTTGACCGGGCTCAGGCTGGGAAACTCGGTTTCCCAATAGCGCAGCACGTGCGGCTTGACGTCGCACAGCTCGCTGACCTCGCCGATGGTGAAGTAGCGCTTGGCCGGGATCGGCGGCAGCTCGCGGTTGCTTCCGGGATCAAGCATTGCCGCCTCCGGCGTAGGCCTCGACGCGCTCCTTCAGCTTCTGCCCCGGACGGAACGTCACCACCGTGCGGGCGGAGATCGGGATCTCCTCGCCGGTCTTGGGGTTGCGGCCGGGGCGCTGGTTCTTGCGGCGCAGGTCGAAGTTGCCGAAGCCGGAGAGCTTGACCTGGCGCCCGCCCTGCAGCGCTTCGCGCAGCGCGGTGAAGAACGCATCGACGAATTCCTTCGCCTCGCGCTTGTTCAGGCCCACCTCTTCGTACAGCCGCTCCGCCATTTCCGCCTTCGTCAACGCCATGCCAGCCCCCTGGTCAGCTCCGGATCCTTGCGCCGTGCGCACCCGCCACGGCGTCGGTGACCGAAGCCACCACCGCATCCACGTCACGGTCAGTCAGCGTGCGCGAATCATCCTGCAGAATCAAGCCCATGGCGACACTCTTGAAACCGGATTCCACGCCCTTGCCGGCGTACAGGTCGAACAGGTGCAGGCTGCGCAGCGCCGATCCGGCTGCGGCCCGGGCCGTGGCCTCGAGATCGCCCCATGCCACGTCGGCGGCAACGATGAATGCGAGGTCGCGGCGCACCGAGGGGAACTTCGACAGCGGCCGTGCGCGCGGTACGTCGCGGGCGACGACGGCCTCCAGGTCGAGTTCGAAGGCGACCGGAGGATGGTCCAGGTCGAGCGCCTGCTGGAGTCGCGGATGCATCTCCGCGATCGCGCCGACCACCCGGCCGTCGCGCAGCACCTCGGCCGCGCGGCCCGGGTGGGCCCAGGCCAGGGTCGCGGGCCGGAAGGCCAGGCACGCCCCCGAAAGCGCGGCCAGCGCCTCGAGGTCGCCCTTGAGGTCATGGAAATCGACCCGGCGCGAAGGCAGGCCCCACTGCTCGGCGGCGGCGTCGCCGCTGGCCACGGCGGCGATGCGCGGGGTCTCGCGGGGTGCCTCGCCCTTGCCGGCGGCGGCGAACACCCTGCCCAGCTCGAACAGGCGGACGCGGCCCTGCTGGCGCGCCTCGTTGCGCTCCAGCGCCGCCACCAGGCCCGGCAGCAGCCGCGGGCGCATCACGCCCAGCTCGGCGCTGAGCGGATTGGCCAGCGGCACCAGCGCCTCGTCCACCTGCCAGCGCTCCAGCAGCGCGGCGTCGACGAAGGCGTAGTTGATCGCCTCGAGGTAGCCGCGTGCCGCGAGCAGCCGGCGCAGGTCGCGCTCGGGCACGCGGCCTTCCGTCGGCGACACCAGGCGCCCGGCACCGCCGGGGAGGGTCGCCGGCACCGCGTCGTAGCCGTGGATGCGCGCGATTTCCTCGATCAGGTCCTCTTCCAGCGCCAGGTCGAAGCGGCGCGGGGGCGCGACCACCGTCCAGCCGTCGGAGTCCGCGGCGACGTCCAGTCCCAGCGCGCGCAGGATGCGCTCGACCTCGGCGTCGGCGACGTCCACCCCGAGCACGCGCGCCAGCCGCGCGCGGCGCAGGCGGATCGTCGCCGGGCGCGGCAGTGCCCCGGCGTCGGACGCTTCGATCACCGCGCCCGGCGTTCCGCCGGCGATGTCGAGCAGCAGCCGGGTGGCGTATTCGATGGCGATGCGCGGCAGCTCCGGATCGACCCCGCGCTCGAAGCGATGGCCCGCGTCGGTGTGGAGCCCGAGCCGACGACCGCGGCCGATGATCGCGGACGGCGCGAAGTGCGCGGCCTCGAGGAACACATCGGTCGTGTCCCCGGTCACGCGGGTGTCGAATCCGCCCATGAGGCCGGCCAGGCCCACCGGGCGATCGGCGTCGGTGATGACCAGGAAGCCGTCGTCGAGCGCGGCCTCGCGGCCGTCGAGCAGCTTCAGCGACTCCCCGTCGCGGGCCCGCCGCACGCCGATCGGCCCTTCCAGCAGCCGCCGGTCGTAGGCATGCATGGGCTGGCCCAGCTCCAGCATCACGTACTGTGTGATGTCCACCAGCAGCGACACCGGGCGGATCCCGCTGCGGCGCAGGCGTTCCGCCATCCAGACCGGCGTGGCGCGGCCGCCGTCGACGCCGGTGAGGATGCGGCCGACGTAGCGCGGCGCATCCGCGCCGGCGTGCAGGCGCAGCGCGATGGTGGCGTCGCTGGCCGCGGCGACCGGCGCGGCGTCGAGCTCGCGGACCGTGCCGCCGCACGCCGCGGCGACGTCATGGGCGATGCCGCGCACGCTGAAGCAGTCGGCGCGATTGGGCGTGAGCTTGAGCTCGAAGCAGGCGTCGGGGAGGCCGAGGTATTGGTCCAGGGGCGTGCCCGGGATGGCGTCGGCGGGCAGCTCCATCAGGCCGGAGGCGTCGCTGTCCAGCCCCAGCTCCCTGGCCGAGCAAAGCATGCCGTTGGACTCGACCCCGCGCAGCCTGGCGGCCCTGATGGTGAGATCGCCCAGGCGGGCACCGATGGTCGCCAGCGGGGCCGCGAGCCCGGGTCGCGCGTTGGGCGCGCCGCAGACGATCTGCAGCATGCCGCGGTCGCCCGCGTCGACCTGGCACACCTGCAGGCGATCGGCCTCCGGATGCTTCTCCGCGGAGACGATGCGCGCGACCACGACGCCGTCGAGCGCGTCGCCCAGCACGGCCACGTCCTCGACCTCGAGGCCGATCGCGGTGAGGGTCGCGGCCAGCTCGTCCCGGCTGGCCGTGGTCGGGACGTGCTGGCGCAGCCAGTTCTCGGAAAACTTCATGGCGGGCCCCTCAGGCGAACTGGCGCAGGAAGCGCACGTCGTTGTCGAAGAAGCTGCGCAGGTCGTCGACGCCGTGGCGCAGCATGGCGAAGCGCTCCACGCCCATGCCGAAGGCGAACCCGGTGTAGCGTTCGGGGTCGATGCCGACGTTGCGCAGCACCTTGGGATGCACCATGCCGCAGCCGAGCACCTCCAGCCAGCGGGTGCTGCCGTCGGTCTGCGTCCAGGCGATGTCGACCTCGGCGGAGGGCTCGGTGAAGGGGAAGTAGCTCGGGCGGAAGCGCATCGCGAAGTCGCGTTCGAAGAAGGCGCGCACGAACTCGACCAGGGTGCCCTTGAGGTCGGCGAAGCTCGCGCCCTCCTCGACCAGCAGGCCCTCGCACTGGTGGAACATCGGCGTGTGGGTCTGGTCGGAGTCGCTGCGATAGACCTTGCCCAGCGCGATCATGCGCAGCGGAGGCTGCCCGCCCGAGGCCAGCAGGTCGCGCATGTAGCGGACCTGCACGCCCGACGTGTGGGTGCGCAGCAGGCGGCCGTCGCCGAAGTAGAACGTGTCGTGCATGGCCCGCGCCGGATGGTGCGGCAGGAAATTCAGGGCCTCGAAGTTGTGCCAGTCGTCCTCGATCTCGGGGCCGTCGGCCAGCTCGTAGCCCATGCGCGCGAAGATGTCGCCGATGCGCTCGATGGTGCGGCTGACCGGGTGCAGGCCCCCGCAGCCGCCATTGCGGCCCGGCAGGGTGACGTCGATGGTTTCCGATGCCAGCCGCGCCTCGAGCGCCGCGGCCTCGAGTTCGGCCTTGCGGCCGGACAGCGCGCTGCCGATGGCGTCGCGGGCGCGGTTGATGGCCTCGCCGGCGGCCTTGCGCTGGTCGGCGGGCAGCGCGCCCAGGGACTTGAGCTGCGCGGTGACGCTGCCGCTCTTGCCGAGCAGGCGCACGCGCAGCGCCTCGACCTCGTCGGCGGTCTGCGCGGCGGCGATGTCGGCGCGCGCCTGCTCGCGGCTGGATTCGATCTCGGTCATCGGGGCACCACCAGGAGGCCTTCGCGGGCCTTGAACGAAACATGGGGAAGGACTTGCGCCCTTCCCCACGTGGGAGCCGCTATAGCGGCGATGTCGTCCTGCCTGGGTGATCGCCGCTATAGCGGCTCCTACAGCCAGGCGGGGACGACGCCGGGCGGTCTCAGGCTGCGAGCGCGCCCTTCGCCTTCTCGGCAAGCGCGGCAAAACCCGCCGCGTCGTGCACGGCGATGTCCGCCAGCACCTTGCGGTCGAGGGTGATGCCCGCCTTCGACAGGCCGTTCATGAAGCGGCTGTAGCTCAGGCCGTTGATGCGGGCCGCGGCGTTGATGCGGGTGATCCACAGCGAGCGGAAATTCCGCTTCTTCTGCTTGCGGCCGATGTAGGCGTACTGCAGGGCCTTGGTGACGGCCTGCTTGGCAACGCGGAAGACCTTGCGGCGCGCGTTGTAGTAGCCCCTGGCCTGCTTGAGGACCTTCTTGTGACGACGGCGCGCCTGAACGCCACGCTTGACTCGTGCCATGGTTCAGTCCTCCTCAGAGATACGGCAGCATGCGGTCGAGGCGACCGGAGTCGCACGCCGGGATGTGGTTCGTCTGGCGGAGGTTGCGCTTACGCTTCGTCGCCTTCTTGGTCAGGATGTGGCTGCGGTTGGCATGGCCCGCCTTGTACTTGCCGGAAGCGGTCTTCCGGAAGCGCTTGGCCGCGCCCCGATGCGTCTTGATCTTGGGCATTGCTGTGTCCTTGTCGGTACTTCGTACTGGCCCGGGCGGTGGCCTGCGCCACGCTTTCCGTCCTGCCCTTGCCGGTTCAATGGCCGCGGCCACGGGGGCCGGCGGCGGGTCCAACCGGTCCAGCCGCCAAGGCAGACGGACCGAGCCGTGCATTATGCACGGATTCGTGTTCCAGTGGCAAATCAGCGGCTTGGCGCGCGCCCGGCCCCTACTTCTTCTTCGGGGCGATCATCATCACCATCTGGCGGCCTTCCAGCCGCGGGCGCGACTCGATCACGATGTCCTCGCCCAGGTCGGCCTCGATGCGCGCGGCCATGCCGCGGCCCAGCT
>JAAZHF010000147.1 GCA_012510865.1 Gammaproteobacteria bacterium | reverse complement strand
TGTTTATGATTTGGAGAGCACCGAGATCGACGTCGAGCGCCTTGACGACGAAGAGCTGGACAAGATCCCCCTGTCCAAGCTCAAGCAGATGCGGGGAGACAACGGCTGACGCGTCACGTCCACCGCAGCGCCCAGGCCGCCTTAGGGCGGCCTGGTCGTCGAATAATTCCAATAAAATTAAGGGCTTGCGATCCAGAATCACCTGGCCTAGATTCGGCTTAACACGGGGCCCCGCACGTCAGCCGGGGGCGCGCCACGCCGCGCACACCAGCGTGTTCACCGCCACCTACCGGGCGTCATCCGGTGGAAAGCCAAGGCCCAACGGCCGACCGACTTTCACTCCTGGCGGAGACCACCACCATGGCAAGCACCAATTTCGGCGCCCTGACCGAAAACCAGCTCCGGGTCTGGAGCAAGACCTTCTGGAAGGAAGCCCGCAACAAGACCTTCATCATGTCGTTCGCCGGCTCCAGCGCGAACAGCATGGTCCAGCGCATCACCGAGCTGCGGAAGACCGTCGACGGTGACCGCGCGGTCATCACCCTGGTCAACGAGGCGACCGGCGACGGCGTCGTCGGCGACAACCAGCTCGAAGGCAACGAAGAGGCCCTCTCGCAGGACGAGATGGTCATCAAGATGGACCAGTGGCGCCACGCGCACAAGAACGCGGGCAAGATGAACGACCAGCGTTCGATCGTGAACTTCCGCGAGGCGGCCAAGGACCAGCTGTCCTACCGCGTGTCGGACGTCATCGACCAGCTGGCGTTCCTGACCCTGTCGGGCGTCGCGTACACCCAGCGCCCGAACGGCGCCGTTCGCACGAACTCGCAGCTCCCGCTGCTGGCCTATGCCAGCGACGTGGTCGCGCCGTCGAGCCGCCGTCACTACCGCTGGGACGCCACCGACGGCCTGGTCGCCGGCAGCACCACCGACGTGGCTGCCGTCGACCTGCCGACCTGGGAAATGCTGGTCGACATGAAGGCCAAGGCGGTCAACGAGTACATCCGCCCGCTGCGCAGCGACGACGGCGTCGAGTGCTACAACGTCTTCATGACGCCCGACGGTATCGCGGCGCTCAAGAAGGACAAGGACTTCCTCGAGGCCTGGCAGCACGCCCAGAAGCGCGGCGATGAGAACCCGCTGTTCAAGGGCACCCGCCACGGCGGCAAGCGCGGCATCTACATCGACGGGCTGAACATCCTCGAGTACCGCCACGTGTACTCGCCGTCGAACTGGGGCGGCGGCAGCGTCCGCGGCCAGCGCGTCCTGCTCTGCGGAGCGCAGGCGCTCGCGTTCGCCGACTTCGGCACCCCCGAGTGGGACGAGAAGGAGTTCGACTACGGCAACGTGCTGGGCATCTCGGTGTCGAAGATCTTCGGCCTGCTGAAGCCCCAGCTGTTCTCCACCTACGCGCAGTCGAAGCAGGACTTCGGCGTCATGTGCGTCGACACCGGCCTGCCGGCCTAAGAGGAGACTCGACATGGCAATCAAGAAGAACATCGACCGCGCCTACTTCAAGGTGATCCGGGTCGACCTCACTCACCGCAACATGGGCGCCGACAACGCCGTCACCGCCCGGGTGCCGCCCGGTGCGCTGGTGACCGGCGTGACCTGCTTCGGTGCCCTCGCGGTGAACTCCGGCACCACGGCCACCGCGACCATCGCCGACGGGACCAACACCTTCGTCAACGCGCAGAGCGTGGCGACCACCGGTGTCAAGACCGTCGCCCTGAGCCAGGCGTACTACCCGAACGGCGGCACGATCACCTTCTCGCTCGCCGAGACGGGGACCGCCGCCACCGCGGGCCACGTCATCGCCACGGTGTCGTACGTGCACATGGGCGCCAGCGAGGCCGGCATCCAGGAGTGACCCCCCGGGGGCGCAGGACAACCTGCGCCCCCTCCTACCGTCGAGGAATGACGAAATGCCCGAAATGACTTCCCTCCGCACCTTCCGCCTGGCGTCGACCACCGGTCACGTCATCCGCTTCCAGGCCAAGGTGCCGACCTTCGTGCCAGATGCCGCCGTCCCGGAGGCCATGGCCGCGGGCTGCGTGCCGGTCGACGAGGCCGACGTCCCGTTCTACGAGGACCTCTCGCGCGCGAAGGTCGAGTTCAACGGCGACGTGCGCAAGTCGATGCTGTTCCTCGCCGTCAAGACCCTGACCCTCAAGAACGACTACAAGAACTTCGACGCCGGCGGCAACCCGAAGGTCAAGCCCGTGTCCGAGATGATCGGCTTCGAGGTCAATCGCCAGGAGCTGCTGGACATCTTCCGCATCTACCAGCAGTCCGTGGCGGAGAACGTCGACTACCCGCTGCACCCGGCCGCTCCGAACATCCTCAAGGTGCTCGAGGCCGAGGACAAGGGCGAGCTGCTGGAGCTGGCCGAGGAGTTCGGCGTCGACAAGGACAAGGCCAAGGGGCTGCAGGGCCGTGACCTGCGCAAGCTCCTGCTCGTCAAGCTCTCCGGCGTCGAGGTGGGCTGATGCTCGCCGCGGACGCCGACGGTCTGGTGAGGCTCTTCCGGGCCGAGGTCGACGACCGCATCACCGACGCCCAGGGCCGGGACACCGGGAACCTGTGGAAGGACTGGGAGCTGTACGCCTACCTCACCGAGGCGGCGGACAGGCTCCTGAAGGACACGCAGCCGGCGCAGCGCGTGCTCCGGCTGCCGTTCACCGCCGGCTCGCCGACGGTGTCCTTGCCGGCCAAGGTGCTGCACATCAACGAAGTCCGCGACGTCGACAACAACCGCCTGCTGCGCCCGGCCAACGCCAACGACCTGGCCTACCCGGCGACCGACGACTACGGCCGCACGCAGGTGGCGCACAGCGCCATGTTCGAGGGCTCGGGCCAGCCGTCGGTCTACGTCCGCGACTACGAGCGCCGCGCCCTGCGCCTGGTCCCGATCCCCGCGTTCTCCGGCGTGCTCGAGTTGCAGGTCTCGGTGACCGTCGGGGTGCCGATCGAGAAGGGCGGCGACCTCCCGACCCAGGACGCCGAGGAACAGCGGCTGCTGCTGCACTACATGAAGTGGCGCGCCTACGAGAAGCAGGACGCCGAGACCCAGGACATGCCCCGCGCTCGCTACTACGAGGCCGCCTACCGCAACGGCGCCATGGAGCGCGAGTCCTCCCTGCGCAACATGCGCCGCACGCCGGGCGTCATCCGGATGGAGTACCCCTGATGGCCCTGTTCCTGGACGTCGGTCCCGACGACGCAATCCGCATCGGCGACACATACATCGCCATCGAGCGCAAGAGCGGGTCTCGTGCCCGCCTGCGGATCGTCGGCAAGGACGAGGTCGAGCTGATCCGGCGTGCTCGCCAGCAGGCCGGCATGGCCGAGGTCCTGGACCGCGTGCCGTCCGCGCGCTCGGGGGCCGGAGCCTGACGTGGCCACGCCCCGCGACAGCCGCCTCGTCAAGCGCGGCCCGTGGCCCCGCGGTATCAACAACGCGGCGCCCGAACACGCGATGCCGTCCAACGAGTTCGGCACGCGCGCCATCGCCCTGCGCGAGGCCGACAACGTCGACTTCGACGACATCGGCTGGCCTGCGACCCGCCACGGCAGCGCCAAGGCCGTCGACCTGACCCTCGGCCACTCGCTGTGGTGGGGCGCGGACAGCGCGTTCGGCCTGGTGGTCCACGACGGCATGCTGCACGCGCTCGACGCGGACTACGCCCTCACCCCCCTCGACGTCGAGGTGGGGCACGCCTGGCTGTCGTACGCAACCATCGCCGGCAACGTCTACTACACCAACAACGCCCGCTGCGGCATGGTGACCCCGGACCTTCGCCACTACGCGTGGGCGCCGGAGCAGCCCGCCGGCCAGCCGGCGCTGGAGTCCATGGCCGGCGGCAGCCTGGGCCCGGGCCGCTACCAGGTGGCGGTCACGTTCTCCGACGTCCTCGGCCGCGAGTCCGGGTCGGTGCTCGCCACCGAGATCGAGGTCGTCGGCGGCACCATCGCGCTCACAGGGCTCCCGATCCCGCAGGACACCGACGAGACGCCAACGACCAACGTCTACTGCACGGCTGCGAACGGGACCGCGCTGTTCCTCGCCTTCAGCATGCCGTCATCGTTCAGCTATGCCGAGATCTCCGCGCCGCCCACGGGACGTGCCCTGGCCACCCATCTCCTCGAGCCCCTGCCCAACGGCACCATCGTCCGCTACGGCCACGGCCGCCAGTGGGTCGCGCGCGGCCGCGAGGTCCTGTGGTCGGAGCCCCTGCGCTACGGGCTGTTCAACCCGGCGCACAACCGCATCCGCTTCGCTGCGCCGGTCGACCTGCTGGAGCCGGTGGGTGACGGTGAGCCTGGCGCCGGCGTGTACGTGGCGTCCGGCGACCGCACGTACTGGCTGGGGGGTGCCGACCCGGCGTCGTTCACCCAGCGCTTCGCGCGGCCTTCGGGCGTCGTCCGCTACTCATCCGCACGCGCGCCCGCGACGGCGTTCGGGTACGAGTCGGCCGGTGACGTGCTGGTCTGGCTCGCCCGCGACGGCCGTTTCTGCCTCGGCGCGCCGGGCGGCAACGTGACCCCGCTGAAGGACGGGGAGGCCGCCATCGACACCGCCGACGCAGCGGCGACGCTGTTCCGCGAGTCCAATGGCCAGCGCCAGGTCGTCTCGTCGCTGCGCGGCCCGCGGAGGAACGGCCTGGCCGTCACCGACCGCGCGATCGCCCACGTCATCCACGAGGAGGCCTGATGTGGCCATCCGCGCGAAGCCCGGCGAGGTAGCGCGGCGCAAGGACGTGTGCCGCTCGTGCCCCAACGCCGAGCGCGCGGGCAAGAAACAAATCCTGGTGCGCTGTCGGAAGTGTGGCTGTCCGATCGCGTTCCTGACCGCGTTCCAAGGGGCGAAGTGCCCGGCGGGCCACTGGTAACTGTCAAACCGGAGCAACGACATGAGCATCAACATCGCCCGTTTCATCCCGGAGGCCCGCCGGGCGGTCCGGAACAACAAGCACGAGATGACCGACGACGGCCGCGTCTTCATCGGCGGCGGCGCCAACGTCTTCATCGGCGGCCACGCAACCGCGCGTTACGCCCCGCCCGGCGGCGAGTTCGGCCCGCGCGTCATCGGCCCGAACCGCATCGTCAACGAGGGCCTGAACTTCGTCCTCAACCTGCTCGGCCAGCACGTGTCGCCCCTGGCGCTGTACCTCGCGCCGTTCACCGGGAACGTCACCCCGGCGGCGAACTGGACCGGCGCGAACTTCGCGGCCAACGCCAGCGAGTTCACCGCCTACACCGCGGCCAACCGGCTGCCGTGGACCACCGTGTCGGCCAACGCGCAGCAGCTGACCAACGTCGCGGCCCTGTCCACGGCGACGATCACGCTGTCGGCCGGCGGTCCGTACACGATCCGCGGCCTCGGCCTGCTCGGCGCGTCCGGCAAGGGAGCCACCACCGGGCCGCTGATCGTGGCCGCGCGCTTCCCCGACGACCTGTCCGGCCTCGCCGCCGGCGGCCGCCTGGGCCTGCAGTACGACCTCGACGCGCTCGACGAAGGCGATGCCTGATGTCTGGCCGGCGTTACGAGAAGTGGAGCCACGTTCGCGTTGCGGCTGAAGACCACAGCGCTGCGCAGCCCTACGTCCCGTACGCCAAGAAGCTGCTCGGCTTCGTCATGGACGAGGCCAAGCGCAACGACCTGGGGGTCTACTCCGCGCGCAAGCAGCTCGAGGACGGGACCGTGGTGATCGCCGAGAAGCACGGGGACATCCCGCGCGTAACGATCATCCCGGTCCCGTCCAAAGAGGGGGGGATCA
>JAAZHF010000146.1 GCA_012510865.1 Gammaproteobacteria bacterium | reverse complement strand
TCACGTCGCCGCCCGTGTGCACGCGCAGGCCCGTGGCGGACTCGCGGCTCCGCTGGGGATGGCGGGTCAACCAGTTCTTCAGCTGGCGCAGGCGCGGGCAGACCTTGGTCGCGAGCACCAGGTGGCCGCCGGGCCGCAGGACGCGCTTGATCTCGGCCATGTAGGCGTCGACGTCGGGGACGAAAGGGAGCACCACCACGGATGCCACGCAGTCGAAGCTGGCGTCGGGGAAGTCCAGCCCGTCGGGCCGGCAGGTCGAGAACTCCAGCGGCGCGAACTCGCGCCGTGCGTACTCCACGCGTTCCGGGTCGACGTCGACGGCCTGGATGTCGGGGTGCGTCCTGGCCATCGACCATGTAATGTCGCCCCAGCCGCAGCCGTAGTCGAGCAGCCGCCCACGCGGAACCCGGGCTAGGGCTGCGAGCACCGCACGGTGGCGGCGCCGCTGGTGGGCCTCCAGGGGTGCGTCGCGGTGGAAATGGGCGGGGACTTCCGGTACCGCGATCGGGTGCGACATGTGCTCTGGGATCCTGTCTTGGACGCTGAACGGTGGCCGGCCTGAAGTTGAAAACGTGACCCCGTCGGCGTTCCGGTCATGCCCCGGGCCCGGGGCTCCCGGCCGGCCCGCGATAGACTTGCACTACCGGGAATCCCCTAACACCGGACGGACAACCATGCATCCCCCAAAGCTCCTTTCCGCGTCGCTCCTGTTCCTCTTACCCATGCCGCTGCTCGCGGCCACCTACACCGTCGGTCCCTCGGGACGGCAATACACGCAGTTGGCGGACGTGTTCCGCAACAACAACCTGGCCCCCGGCGACGTCGTCCTGGTCGACGGCAACGCCACCTACAACGGCGACATCGTGGTCGGCAGCGACGATGCCGGCGCGCCGGGCAACCCGGTGGTCATCCGCTGGCGGCGGGGCCCCGGTGAATCGCGCCCCCGGCTCCAGGGCGGCGGGCACACCATCAAGTTCGAACGCTCCAACCACGTGGTCTTCGAAGGCTTCGAGGTCCGTGGCGGCTCCCGCTCCTGCGTCTTCAGCGAAGCCCATGACGTCACCGTCCGCGACGCCCTGATCACGGCCTGCCCCTCGCACGGCATCCTCGGCGCGGACCAGAACTCGGGCTCGTTCACGCTCGAGTACAGCGAAATCTCCAATTCCGGCTCGGGCACCACCCGCCACGCCATCTACATGCAGAGCGACGAGGTCACCTGGCCCGACACCGTGTTCCGCATGCAGTACAACTACGTGCACAGCGGCACCGGCGGCGTCCTGGTCCGGTCGCGGCACCAGCGCTCGGAGATCTACTACAACTGGATCGAAGGCTCGGTCTACGGCGAGATGGAGCTGATCGGCCCCGACTGCGAGACGCAGAAGCCCGGCTGGACCGCCAACCTGCGCCGCGAGGATGCCGACGTCGTCGGCAACGTCATCGTCCACAACGCCACCTGGCGCAACGCGATCCGCATGGGCGGCGACCTCAACGGCCGCAGCCAGGGCCGGGTGCGCCTGGTGAACAACACCATCATCTTCGCCAACTCCGGCGCCGCCAACGCGGTGATGGTGCAGCTGGGCGCGGACTCGCTGGAGATGCACAACAACGTCGTCTACCAGATCCCGTCGGGAAGCACGCCCGCGATCGGGCGCGAGAATCCCGCCAGCGAGGGCGCGACCCCGTACTGCGGACCGCAGGGGCGTGACCCCTGGACCACCGGCCGCAAGGTCCATGGCAGCAACAACTGGGTCCAGACCGGCGCGATCCTGGTGCCGCAGGAGTTCACCGGCACGCGCAGCGGGTCCAACCCGGGCTTCGTCGACGCCGCGGCGCGCAACCTGCGGCCGACGGTCGGCAGCCCGCTGATCGACGCGGGCAACAACGCACCGCAGACCGCTCCCGCGTTCCCGTTCCCGTCGCCGCTGGCGCTGCCGGCCTTCGATCCGCCGCTGCGGGCGAAGATGGCGGTCGGCGACCACCACCCCCGGGTCATGCACGGCAGCCGCATCGACATCGGCGCGCTGGAAGACCTCGAGGTCGACGACGTCCTGACCCCGCTGCCAGGGTCGCAGCCGCGCGTGCCGCAGTCGGTGGGCGGGGCCTCGCTCGAGGGCGCCGGGACGCAGGTGCCCGGGGCCGACCGCCCGGTGCGTGCGGAAGAGGACGGCGCCCAGCCGGCGTCCCAGTCCCCGGCGGTGCGCACCGAGCCGCGCAACCCGTCGATCTGGCAGTCGGCGTGGTTCCGCCTGGTCGCCTGGTGGGACGGGCTGCTCCGGCTCCTCTCCCGCTGAGGACCCCCGCGCCCGGTGCCCCGTCGCCGGGTCCGGGACAATGAAAAGGCCGCCCCTGGACAACGGGGGCGGCCTTTTCGTTCCATGCACGGGCTCCCGTGGAGCCCGTGGTTCAACGGGCCAGGCGGGCGCGCTCCGTGTGCCGCGCCGGCTGCAGCGTATCGCCGCGGCCGGCCGTCGCCGACACCACCGGCACGGCGGGCGCCGCCGCGGTGGCCGGTGCGGCGGCGTCGGCGCCTGACGCGATCGCCAGCAGCCATTCGACGCTCCTGCGCCAGGCGTCGAGCAGGAAGCCCCTGACGCGGGCGATGCGGCGGGCCAGCGTGTCGCCGGTGGCCTGCGCCGCGTCGGTGGCGGCAGCCGGGGACGCCGGGGAGCCGACCGGCTGCGGGAGCGCCTGCGCGCCCGCGCTCCCGCTGCCCTGGATCGACACGGCCGGCTGGTTGCCGCCGGTGGGCACGGACGGGCCAGGCGGAGGCGTGCCGCCGCCGGTCCACACCGGGCCATCGGCCGTCAGCAGCATGCCCTGCACGTCCTCGCGCAGCGGCTGGGCGGCGCCGCCCCCGACGCGGACGCTGCCACCGGCGGTGGTTTCGCCCTTGCGCAGGACCACGGTCGCGCTGCCCTTCTGCGGATGCGACAGCTGGATCTGCCAGGAGTCGCCAAGGTCGTTCATGGTGACCGAGACCGCGGCCTCGGCGGCATCGCGCGCGCTGACCACGTTGAGCAGGTAGCTCATCTCGGTCCCGCTGACGTCGTACTCGAGGCGGTACTGGCCGACGGTGCCGCCTTCGCTGATCACGCGGTAGGCGGGCGCCGCCGGGACCAGCGTCCGCAGGTCCATGCGCTGCGAGCCGACGGCGGCGGTGGCGGTGGCGTTGCCCACGGTGAACGGGTTTCCGGAGCCGCTGGAGCCGGTGCCGGTCGCATGCAGGACGAAGGTCTTGCGGACCTGGTTGCCGGCCATGCGCGGGCCGGTGTACTCGCTGTTGTAGATCGGATCGAGCGAGTCGCTGCCGGACTTCACGCGGTCCAGCAC
>JAAZHF010000145.1 GCA_012510865.1 Gammaproteobacteria bacterium | reverse complement strand
GCGCCCGCGCGACGCTGTCGACGATGGGGATGCGCGCGGGGGCGAAGCGCGGGTCCCGGAACTGGGTGAGGAGGCTGTGGCCGATGGTCTCGGCGGTGATTCCGGTGCCGTCGGAGACGTAGAAGACCGGACGTGGGGTCGACATGCGGGTTTTTCCTGCCTGGCCGCGGGCCCCGCGGCGGGATGGCTTGCTAAAATAGCCAAACTTGCCGCCCGGCGCCCGCGCCCGGAGGCCCGACCCTTACCGACACCCTGCGGAGCCCGCCTTGAGCGCCAACATCCTTTGGCTTGACGACCTTCGCCTGACCGACCTCGCGCAGGTCGGCGGCAAGAACTCCTCGCTTGGCGAGATGATCGGCAACCTGGCCCGGCTCGGCGTCTCCGTCCCCGGCGGCTTCGCGACCACGGCCGACGCCTTCAAGGACTTCGTCGCCCACAACGACCTGCACCAGCGGATCTTCGACCGCCTGGCCTCGCTCGATGTCGAGGACGTGCCGGCGCTGAACAGGGCCGGCGCGGAGATCCGCGGCTGGGTCATCGAAGCCCCGCTGCAGCCCTCCCTCGAGTCCGACATCCGCACCGCCTACGCCAAGCTGTGTGCCGACAACGGCGGCGGCGACGTCGCGGTCGCCGTGCGCTCCTCGGCCACCGCCGAGGACCTGCCCGACGCGTCCTTCGCGGGCCAGCAGGAGACCTTCCTCAACGTCACCGGCGCCGACGACGTCGTGGTCAAGGTCAAGGAGGTCTTCGCCAGCCTGTACAACGACCGCGCCATCGCCTACCGCGTGCACCACGGCTTCAAGCACGAGGACGTGTTCCTGTCGGCGGGCGTGCAGCTGATGGTGCGTTCCGACTGCGGCGCGTCCGGCGTGCTGTTCACCCTGGACACCGAGTCCGGCTTCCGCGAGGTGGTGTTCATCACCTCCAGCTACGGCCTGGGCGAGAACGTGGTCCAGGGCGCCGTCAACCCGGACGAGTTCTACGTCTACAAGCCGACGCTGCGCCAGGGCCGGCCGGCCATCCTGCGCCGCTCGCTCGGCGCCAAGCAGATCCGAATGGTCTATTCCGACCGGCCGGGCGAGCGCGTGCGCAACGAGGACACGCCCGACGAGCTTCGCGCGAAGTTCTCGATCAGCGACGAGGACGTGCACGAGCTGGCCCGCCAGGCCCTGACCATCGAGCAGCACTACCAGCGGCCGATGGACATCGAATGGGCGAAGGACGGGATCACCGGGAAGCTGTTCATCGTCCAGGCGCGCCCCGAGACCGTGAAGTCGCGGGGCAAGGCCACCCAGATCGAGCGCTTCATACTCGGCGGCCGCGGCGACGTGGTCTGCGAGGGCCGGGCCATCGGACAGAAGATCGGCACGGGCGTGGCCCGCGTGGTGCGCTCGCTCGACGACATGAACCGGGTGCAGCCCGGCGACGTGCTGGTGGCCGACATGACCGATCCCGACTGGGAGCCGGTGATGAAGCGCGCCGCCGCCATCGTCACCAACCGCGGCGGCCGCACCTGCCACGCCGCGATCATCGCCCGCGAGCTGGGCGTGCCGGCCGTGGTCGGCACCGGCAATGCGCTGGACGCGATCGAGGACGGCAAGGAGGTCACGGTCAGCTGCGCCGAGGGCGACACCGGGTTCATCTATGCCGGCACCCTGCCCTTCGAGCGCATCACCACCGACCTGACCTCGATGCCCGAGGCGCCGCTGAAGATCATGATGAACGTCGCCAACCCGGAGCGCGCGTTCGACTTCGGCCAGCTGCCCAACGCCGGCATCGGGCTCGCGCGGCTGGAGATGATCATCGCCGCGCACATCGGCGTGCATCCCAATGCGCTGCTCGAGTACGACCGCCAGGACGCGGAAACCCGCAGGAAGATCGACGAGCGCACCGCCGGCTACGCCGACCCGGTGTCCTTCTACGTCGATCGCCTGGCCGAGGGCATCGCCACCCTCACCGCTTCGGTGGCACCGAACCCGGTGATCGTGCGCATGTCGGACTTCAAGTCCAACGAGTACGCCAACCTCGTCGGCGGCCAGCGCTACGAACCCGAGGAAGAGAACCCGATGATCGGCTTCCGCGGCGCCAGCCGCTACGTCGACCCCGCGTTCGAGAAGGCCTTCGCCCTGGAATGCCGCGCCGTGCTCAAGGTGCGCGAGACCATGGGTCTGGACAACCTCTGGGTGATGATCCCGTTCGTGCGCACGCTCGACGAGGGCCGCCGCGTGCTTGAGGTGCTGGCCGCGAACGGCCTGCGCCGCGGCGTCAACGGGCTCAAGGTCATCATGATGTGCGAGGTGCCCTCGAACGCGCTGATGGCCGAGGAGTTCCTCGAGATGTTCGACGGCTTCTCGATCGGCTCCAACGACCTGACCCAGCTGACCCTGGGCCTGGACCGCGACTCCGCGGTGGTGGCGCAGCTCTTCGACGAGCGCGATCCCGCGGTCAAGAAGCTGCTGTCGATGGCGATCCGGGCCGCGAAGGCCAAGGGCAAGTACATCGGCATCTGCGGCCAGGGCCCGAGCGACCACCCCGACCTCGCCGAATGGCTGATGCAGCAGGGCATCGAATCGGTGTCGCTCAACCCCGACACGGTCGTCGACACCTGGCTCCGGCTGGCCCGCTCCAAGGCCGCCGGCTGACCCCCGTGGGAGCGGCTACAGCCGCGATCCCGCAGGGTTGACCCCCGGGGGAGCGGCTACAGCCGCGATCCCGCAACATGAAGGCCGGGCGACGCGCCCGGCCCGCTACGGATGCGGAG
>JAAZHF010000144.1 GCA_012510865.1 Gammaproteobacteria bacterium | reverse complement strand
CGACATGGCTGATCACCAGCGAGAACGCGGTGGTCAGCAGGCCCAGCGCGACCTGCAGCAGCCAGGTGGGCGTGGCCTCGGGCAGGCGCTCGATGCTGTGCCCGGCCACCCAGGCCGCCGCGCCGGAGGAGTCCATCGCCCAGCCCAGGGGGATCAGGCAGGCCATCAGGAACACCGTCTTCCAGTTGATCGCGGCGTCGGCCTCGTCGATGTGGATCACCCCGGCCAGCAGCATCCCGGCCACGCCGGTCATCAGTGCCACCGAGACCGGCAGGTTGGACGACAGCGCCACCAGCATGGTGACCGCGAAGATGCCCAGCGCGATCTTGAGCTTGTGCGGGCGCTGCTCGCCCTTCGGGTAGTCGGTGACCACCACCAGGTCGCGGCCCTTGGCCGCCTCGCCCAGGTCGGCCCAGATGCTGTGCAGCACCAGCATGTCGCCGGAGCGCAGGGCCACGTCGCGCACGTTCTCGCGCAGCACCTGCTTGTCGCGGTTCACCGCCAGGAGACTCAGGCGCAGGTTCTTGCGGATCGCCAGGTCGCTGGCGGTCTTGCCGATGAAGCGCGAGGTCGCCGGCACCACCGCCTCGGAGATGCCTGCGCGGCTGGGATTGAACAGGTCGCCGAAGTTCCGCAGCCGGCTCGACAGCCGCAGCATCTGGTTCTGCGCGAAGTCGGCGACCTGCTGCTTCGGCCCCATCGCCCCGAGCACGCTGCCGACCCAGATGCGCGCGTCCGCGGGGGGCGACAGGCGCGACTCGTCCTTGGTCTTGAGCGCCAGCAGCAGCGGGGCGCCGTGCAGCGCCTCCGCCTCGCCCAACGACATGCCGACCAGCGGGCTGTCGGCGGTGACGGTCAGCTCGTAGACGTCGCCGTCGATGCCGTAGGTCTTGGCGAAGTAGCTCTGGGTGCGGGCCGGGGTGGCGCCCTTGCCGTTGCCTTCGTGCAGGCGCTGGTTGCCCCAGAAGCGGAAGTACAGCAGGCAGGTGGCGAGCAGGGCCGCGCCGATCGGAAGCGGGGCGAACATCTGCAGCGGCTCGAGCACCGCCGCGCCGGAGGGCAGGTTGGAGTTGGCGGCCAGCAGCAGGTCGTTGAGCAGGATCAGCGGCGAAGTGCCGACCATGGTCAGCGAGCCGCCCATCACGATCGCGCAGGCCAGCGGCAGCAGCAGGCGCGGCAGGGTCAGCCCGGTGCGCGAGGACAGGCGCGAGGCGACCGGCAGGTAGAGCGCCATCACCGACGGGTTCTGCATGATCGAGGAGTTGATGCCGGCGATGCCGCCGGTGAGCATCAACAGCCGCTCCTCGCGCCCGTGCGAGCGGCGCAGCAGCCACGAGGCAAGCCGGTTGAGCGCGCCGGTGCGGTCCAGCCCGGCGCCCAGGATCATCGTGGCGATGATGCTCATCACCTCGTTGGAGGAGAAGCCGTTGAAGATCTCCTCCGGCGCGACCAGGCCGCTCAGGCCCAGCAGCACCAGCACCACCAGCGCGACCACGTCGGGGCGGATGCGCTCGAAGACGAACATCACCATCGTGAAGCCCACCAGCCCTAGGACGAGCTTCATGTCGGTGGTGAGCGCCAGCGCGGTGTCCATGCCCTGCTTCAACTGCCTCGTGTCAATCGGCGGCCCGGCCCTCCGCCGGCGCCGGGTACCTCAACTGCGGTCGTAGAGCAGGTCCCACACCCCGTGCCCGAGCCGCAGGCCACGCGACTCGAAATGGGTCTGCGGCCGCCAGGGCGGCCTTGGCACGCTGCCGCGCGGACCGGCGCGGTTGGACAGGCCCGGGGTTTCGTCGAGCACGTCCCACATGTGTTCGGCATAGTCCTGCCAATCGGTGGCGAGGTGCAAGCGGCCGCCCGGCGCCAGCTTGCGCACCAGCAGCGCGGCGAACTCCGGCTGCACCAGCCGGCGCTTGTGGTGGCGCTTCTTGTGCCACGGATCGGGGAAGTAGATCCGCACCTCGTCAAGGCTGCCGTCGGCGGCCTCGTTCGCCAGCACCTCGACGGCGTCGTGGTGGTACAGGCGCACGTTGCGGGCGTCGTCCTCGGCCAGCGCGTTCAACAGCCGTCCGACACCGGGCGCGTGCACCTCCAGTCCGATGTGGTCCCGGTCCGGATCGCGCGCGGCCGAGAAGCGCAGCGCCTCGCCGTTGCCGAAACCGATCTCCAGCACCCGCGGCGCACTACGCCCGAAGACCGCGTCGAAGTCGCGCGGCTTCCCGTCGTATTCGATCCCGAAGCGCGGCCAGAGCTCATCGAACGCCCGCTGCTGCGCAGGGGTGAAGCGCCCTTGGCGGAGCACGAAGCTTCGGACTTGGCGATGGCCTTCGGT
>JAAZHF010000143.1 GCA_012510865.1 Gammaproteobacteria bacterium | reverse complement strand
TCTACGAGCCGACCCTGCTGCTGGGTGCGACTCCCGACATGCTGCTTGCGCGCGAGGAAACCTTTGGGCCCGTCGCGCCGCTGTTCCGGTTCTCGTCCGAGGACGAAGCGGTGGCGCTGGCGAACGACACCGAAGCGGGCCTGGCCGGCTATTTCTACACCCGCGACCTGGCGCGCGCCTGGCGCGTAGCCGAAGCCCTGGAGTGCGGCATCGTCGGCATCAACACCGGCCGGGTCTCGACCGCGGTCGCGCCCTTCGGCGGAGTCAAGGAATCGGGCACCGGCCGCGAGGGCTCGAAGTACGGCCTGGACGACTACACCGAGCTCAAGTACGTCTGCATCGGCGGGATCCGGCCAGGGACGCCCTGACCGGGCACGCCGCGCTCACGCGCCCTTGTCGGTGCGCAGCGCGCGCTGGCGCGAAGGACTGTCGGCGTGCCGCGCCACCAGCCACGCGAAGGCGAGGATGCCGGCCACGATCAGCGCGCCGCCGGCCATGCCGACCGCTCCCGGCAGCGGCTCGCCCAGGAACAGCACCCCGATCAGGATCGCGAACAGCAGCTCCGAGCCCTGCATCGCCTCGACGCCGCCGAGCGCGGTGGGGTTGTCGCGGACCATGCCCGTGGCCTGGAAGAACAGGATGCTGGCGACCACGCCGGCGCTCAGCGCCACCCCGCCCGCCAGCAGCACCTGGTCCGCCGGCGGCGGGCCGCTGCGCGCCCAGGCACAGGCGGCCACCGCCCACCACAGCGGCTGGCTGGCCAGCGTCATGCCGAACACGCGCTGGGTGGCGTTGAGGTCCTCGCCGCTGCGCTCCAGGTGCAGCAGCAGCAGGCGGTTGCCGAGCGGATAGGCCACGGCGGCGCCGAGCACGCAGGCAAGCGCGATCCAGCCGGCGCGATCGATCGCGCCGCCGCCGTGGCCGGCCTGGAGCAGCAGCACGCCGGCGAGGATCAGCGCGGCCACCGCGAGCGCCGCGCGCGGGATGCGGCCGCGGGCGTCGCGGTACAGCAGCGGCGCGCACAGGATCCCCGCGACCACGGTGAACTGGAAGCTGCCGGCCACCAGCCACGATGGCCCGCTGGCGGCGGCGAAGGACAGCAGCAGGTAGAAGGCTCCGAAGCCGATGGCGCTGCAGCGCAGCCAGGCCCCCGGATGGCGGCGGATCGAGCGCCAGGCCGGCCCCATGCCGCCCTGCCACGGCATCAGCGGCAGCAGCAGGGGCAGGGTGATGAGGTAGCGCAGGGCCGCGGTCCAGGCCCAGTCGCCGCCGCCGGTGGCGCTGGCCCGGTTGAGCACGTAGGTCATGGTGAAGAACAGCGCCGAACACAGGCCCCGCCCGACGGCGGCCAGCGCGCGGCTGGGAGGGGCACTGCCGGCGGCCATGGTCCGCGGTGGGATCAGGCCGCGCGCGCGGCGTCGACGCGGTCGCGCGCGCGTCCGAGCGCCGCGACCAGTGCATCCACCTGGTCCTCGTCGTGCGCGGCGCTGAGCGTGACGCGCAGGCGCGCGCGCCCTTCGGGCACCGTCGGCGGCCGGATCGCGACCACGCGGAATCCTTCCGCCTCGAGCCGCGCGGCCATGTCCAGCGCGCGCGCGTTGTCGCCGCAGGGCACCGGCTGGATCGGCGTTTCCGACGGCGGCAGCGCGAAGCCCAGCCTTTGCGCACCTTCGCGGAAACGCTGCACGAGGGCGGCCAGCTTCTCGCGCCGCCAGTGTTCGCGACGCGCCAGCTTCACCGAAGCCAGGGCGGCCGCGGCCTGCGAAGCCGGCAGCGCGGTCGTGTAGAGGTAGGGGCGCGCGGTGCCGGCCAGGTGCTCGATGAGGTCGACGTCGCCGGCGACCACCGCGCCGTAGCTGCCCAGGGCCTTGCCGAGGGTGACCAGCTGCAGCGGGACCTCGTCCACGCCGAGGCGCGCTTCGGCGACGCTGCCGCGGCCGCCGGGACCGAGCACGCCGGCGCCGTGCGCGTCGTCGACGTAGAGCAGGGCCGACTGCATGCGCGCGGCCAGCGCCAGCTGGCGCAGCGGCGCGACGTCCCCGTCCATGCTGAAGACGCCATCGGTGGCGAGCATCGCGGCGCCGGTCGGCACCGTGCGCAGCTGGCGCAGCGCGCCCTCGGCGTCGGCGTGCGGGTAGCGGCGCAGGCGGCAGCCGGCCAGGCGCGCGCCGTCGATCAGGCTGGCGTGGTTGAGGCGGTCCTGCACGCTGGTGTCGCCGTCGCCGAGCAGGGCCTGCTGCACCGCGAGGTTGGCCATGTAGCCGCTGCCGAAGGCGAGCGCGCGCGGCACTTCCAGCCAGTCGGCGACCTCGCGCTCCAGCGCATCGTGGGCGACGTGGTGGCCGCACAC
>JAAZHF010000142.1 GCA_012510865.1 Gammaproteobacteria bacterium | reverse complement strand
CTTCGCAGGCTCCATGGACGATTAGTTGTCGAGTATCATTCTCATTTGCGGCGGCACCCGCCGGCCGCAGGCCATGACCAGGAGATTCCCTTGAACATCCGTTTCCGCGCTCCCTGTGCTTTCCTGGCCGCCACATGCGCGGCGCTGCTGCTGGCCGCCTGCGGCGACGGTCGCGAGGCCGCAGGCGACGCCGCGGCGTCCGCACCCGCTGCCGATGCCCCCGCGACCGTCGACCCCGCCCGCACGCCCGGCGAGGTGAACCTCTACACCACGCGCGAGCCCGGGCTGATCCAGCCGCTGCTGGACGCCTTCACCGCGAGCTCGGGGATCAAGGTGAACACGGTGCTGCTCAAGGACGGCCTGCTGGAGCGGCTGGGCGCCGAGGGCGAGCGCTCCACCGCCGACGTGCTCATGGTGGTCGACACCGGCAACATGCTCGACCTGGTCGAGGCAGGGCACACCCAGCCGCTGCAGTCCGCCGTGCTCGAGGCCGCGATCCCCGCCCACCTGCGCGGCGCCGACGGCCAGTGGTTCGCGATGTCGCTCCGCGACCGCGTGCTGTACGCGCACAAGGACCTCGACCTGGATTCGTTCCACTACGAGGACCTGTCCGACCCCGAGTGGAAGGGCAGGGTCTGCATCCGCTCGGGGCAGCACCCCTACAACACCAGCCTGTTCGCGGCGATGATCGCGCACCACGGCGCCGAGGCCACCGAGCAGTGGCTGCGCGGCGTCAAGGCCAACCTGGCGCGCAAGGCCGCGGGCGGCGACCGCGACGTCGCCCGCGACATCCTCGCCGGCATCTGCGACATCGGCATCGCCAACGCCTACTACGTGGGCCGCATGAAGAACGCGGAGCCGGGCTCCGAGCAGCACCAGTGGGGCGAGGCGATCAAGGTCATCCGCCCGACCTTCGACGTCGACGGCGGCGGCACCCACGTCAACATCAGCGGCGCCGCGCTGGCGCGCCACGCGCCCAACCGCGGGAACGCGATCGCGCTGATGGAGTACCTGGTGTCCGACGAGGCCCAGAGCCTGTATGCGCGCGCGAACTACGAATATCCGGTGAAGGCCGGCGTGGAACTCGACCCGGTGGTCGCCAGCTTCGGCGAGCTCGTCGTGGACCCGCTGCCGCTGACCGAGGTCGTCGCCAACCGCCGCCAGGCCAGCGCCCTGGTCGACAAGGTCGGCTTCGACAACTGAGCCATGACTGCGGTGGCGAGCGGAATGGCCGCGGCTTCGCCGCACCCGGCGGCGCGCGGTCTCCACGGCCGCGGGCTGCGCCGGCTGCTGCCGGAAGGCCCGTGGCAGTGGGCGGCGGTGGCGATCGCGGCGGTGGTGGTGCTGCCGATCGCGGCCCTGCTCTGGACCGCGCTCCAGGGCGGGCAGGAAGGCCTGTGGAGCCACGTCACCCGCTACGTGCTGCCCGGCGCCGCGCGCAACACGCTGCTGCTGCTGCGCGGGGTCGGCACGCTCGTGGTCGCGATCGGCACCGGCGCGGCGTGGCTGGTCACCGCCTGGGACTTCCCGGGGCGGCGCGCGCTGGCCTGGGCGCTGCTGCTGCCGCTCGCCGTGCCGACCTACATCGTCGCCTTCGCCTACCTCGACCTGCTGCATCCGCTGGGCCCGGTGCAGGGCCTGGTGCGCGATGTGCTCGGTTACGAGGGTCCCCGGGACTTCCGGCTGCCCGACATCCGCGGCCTGGCTGGCTGCATCGTGCTGCTGGGTTTCGTGCTCTATCCGTACGTCTACCTGACCACGCGCGCCATGTTCATGACCCAGGCGGCGGGCCTGGTGGAAGCGGCGCGGTCGCTCGGCGCGACGCCGCTGCAGGTGTTCCGGCGCGTGGCCCTGCCGCTGGCGCGCCCGGCGATCGCGGTCGGCACGGCGCTGGCCCTGATGGAGGTGCTCAACGACATCGGCGCCTCCGAATTCCTGGGCGTGCAGACCATGACGGTGGCCGTGTACACCACCTGGGTGACGCGCGCGGACCTGCCGGGCGCCGCGCAGATCGCGCTGGCGATGCTGGCGATCGTGATCGCGCTGCTCGCGCTCGAGCGGCATGCGCGGCGGCGGCAGCGCTACGCCGTCGGCGAGCGCCCGAAGCCCATGCGTGCGCAGCGGCTTCGCGGGGGCCGCGCGCTGCGCGCCCTCGTGCTCGGCTCCGTGCCGGTGGGCATCGGCTTCGTGCTGCCGGCGGGCTACCTGGGCTGGGAGGCCGCCGCGCGCATGAGCAACGGCGGGGTGTCGCCGCAGCTCCTGGCCAGCGTGCGCAACACCGTGGCCATCGCCCTCGCCGCGACGGTGGTGACCCTGGCCGCCGGGCTGGTGCTGGGCTGGGCGCTGCGGCTGGCCCAGGGCCGGCGCCGCTCGGCCGGGGCCCTGTTCGCGCTGCGCAGCGGGAGCCTGGGCTACGCGGTGCCGGGGACGGTGCTCGCGATCGGCCTGCTGCTGCCGCTGGCATGGTTCGACGACGGCGCCAACCTGGTGCTGGGCGCCTTCGGCGCGTCGCCGCGGATGATCCTGATGGGTTCGGCGGCCGCGCTGGTGCTGGCCTACGTCGCGCGCTTCCTGGCGATCGCGTCGGGCGGCGTCGAGGCGGGGCTGGCGCGCATCCCGCCGAGCCTGGACCAGGCCGCGGCCAGCCTGGGCCACGCCCCCGGCGCCGCGCTGCGCCGGGTGCACCTGCCGCTGCTGCGGCCCGCGATGGCCGCGGCGGCGCTGCTGGTCTTCGTCGATGCGATGAAGGAGCTGCCGGCCACGCTGCTGCTGCGGCCGCTGAATTTCGAGACGCTGGCGACCTGGCTCTACGCCGAGGCGTCGCGCGGGACGTATGAGTGAGGCGCGGTGGCTGCTCTGCTGATCGTTGCCGTGGGCCTGCTGCCGGTGGTGCTGCTCGCGCGCACCGGGGTGCGCTATGGACGGGAGAGGATGTCGTGACCGACGCGCTGCTGGAGATCGCGGGCATCCGCGTCGGCTATCCGGTGGCTGGCGGCGGCATGCGCGTGGTGGTGGACGAGCTGTCGCTGTCGCTCGCGTCGGGCCGGATCGGCTGCCTGCTGGGAGCGTCGGGCTGCGGCAAGACCACCGTGCTGCGCGCGGTGGCGGGCTTCGAGCCGGTGCTCGCCGGCAGCATCGGCGTGCAGGGCCGCCGGGTGGCGGAGCCGGGCCTGACGCTGCCGCCCGAGCGCCGCAGCGTGGGCATGATGTTCCAGGACTACGCGCTGTTCCCGCACCTGGACGCCGCGGCCAACGTCGCCTTCGGCCTGCGCGCGCTGCCGCGCGCGCGGCGGGAGGCGCGGGTCGCCGACATGCTCGCCCTGGTCGGCCTGGCCGACCGCGGCGGGGCCTATCCGCACGAACTCTCCGGGGGCCAGCAGCAGCGGGTCGCGCTCGCGCGGGCGCTGGCGCCCGACCCGGCGCTGCTGCTGCTCGACGAGCCCTTCTCCAACCTCGACACCGACACCCGCCAGCATCTCGCCGCCGAGCTGCGCGACCTGCTCAAGGCGTCCGGGGCGACGGTGCTGATGGTCACCCACGACCAGGCCGAGGCCTTCACCATGGCCGACCAGATCGGGGTCATGGACGGCGGCCGGATCCTGCAGTGGGACTGCGCGGAGGCGCTGTACCGGCATCCGCGGGACCGGTTCGTCGCCGGCTTCATCGGCCGCGGGACCCTGGTGCCGGCGGTGGCGCTCGGGCTGGAAGGGCAGGGCGAGATCCTGCTGCGCCCCCACGGGCTGCGCCCGGACCCGGACGGCCCGGTGCGCGCGGAGCTGGTGGCGCTGGCCTTCCGCGGGCCCGGCCACGTGGCCAGCCTGCGCCTGCCCGGCGGGACCCTGGTCGAGATCGACCTGGACGACGCCTCGGGACTCGCCGGCCTGGCGCCGGGCGCGCCGCTGCGGCTGCGGGTCGCCGACGGTGCGCTCGTGGCGTTTGCCTGAGGAACCGCGATGTCGCGCATGCAGTTCGAACTCCTGGCCAGCGATGGCGCCGCCCGGCGCGGTCGCCTGTCCTTCCCGCGTGGCACGGTCGAGACGCCGGCGTTCATGCCGGTCGGCACCTACGGCGCGGTGAAGGGCGTGCTGCCGGGGCAGGTCCGCGACCTGGGCGCGGAGATCATCCTGGGCAACACCTTCCACTTGTACCTGCGGCCGGGGCTCGAGGTGATCGGAGCGCACGGCGGGCTGCACGGGTTCTCGCGCTGGGATGGGCCGATCCTGACCGACTCCGGTGGCTTCCAGGTGTTCTCGCTGGCCCACCGCCGGAAGATCACCGAGCAGGGCGTGACCTTCGCCGCGCCGACCGACGGCTCGCGGGTCTTCCTCGGGCCGGAGGAGTCGATGCACATCCAGAAGGTGCTGGGCTCCGACATCGTGATGATCTTCGACGAGTGCCCGCCGGTGCATGTCGACGGGAAGCCGGTGGACGCGCGCGTCGTGCAGCGCTCGATGGAGCTGTCGCTGCGCTGGGCCGAGCGCTCCCGGCGCGCCCACGAAGGCAACGACGCGGCGCTGTTCGGCATCGTCCAGGGCGGGGTGCACCACGACCTGCGCACGCGTTCGGCCGAGGGGCTCAAGGCGATCGGCTTCGCCGGCTACGCCATCGGCGGCCTGGCGGTGGGCGAGCCCGAGGCCGAGCGCAATGCCATGCTCGAGCACACCTGCCCGCAGCTGCCGGTCGACCGGCCGCGCTACCTGATGGGCGTCGGCCGCCCCGAGGACCTGGTCGAGGGCGTGGCCCGCGGCATCGACATGTTCGACTGCGTGATGCCGACCCGGAACGCCCGCAACGGCCACTACTTCACCTCCACGGGCACCGTGCGCATCCGCAACGCCCGCTACGAGCGCGACCTGCGCCCGATCGAGGAGGGCTGCGGCTGCCCGGCCTGCGCCGGGGGCTACAGCCGCGCCTACCTCCGCCACCTGGACCGCTGCCACGAAATGCTCGGCCCGGTCCTGGGCACCCTGCACAACCTGTGGTACTACCAGCGGCTCATGGCGGGCATGCGCGACGCGATCGCCCGGGGAACCTTCGGCGCCTTCCGGGAGTCCTTCCTTGCCGCGCGGATGCCCTGAGCGGCGCCGTGGCATACTATCCCGCTGATTTCCGCCTTGGACCCGCCTTGATGAATCCGCTCGACTTCCTGATCGCCCCGGCATTCGCCCAGAACGCCCCGGCGTCGCCCAACCCCTGGCAGTTCCCGATCATGATGGTCGTGCTGTTCGCGATCATGTACTTCCTCATGATCCGCCCGCAGATCAAGCGCCAGAAGGAACACCGCGCGATGGTCGAGAAGCTCGCGGTCGGCGACGAGGTGATCACCGGCGGCGGCATCGCCGGCGTGGTGCGCAAGGTCGGCGACAGCTTCGTGAGCGTCGAGATCGCCGACGGCGTCGAGATCCGGGTGCAGAAGAGCGCCGTCGGCACCGTGTTGCCCAAGGGCTCGCTGAAGTCCGCCTGACACGCGCCGGTCGCCGCGCGCCCGGCGCTGCCGGCGCCGGGCCGGCTCCCGTTCCTTCCGTCATTCCCGCCCGCGGGACGACCTCGCGCAAGACCTGACCATGCTCGAATTTCCCCGCTGGAAGTACATCGTCATCCTGCTGGTGGTGCTGCTCAGCGTGCTCTACGCGCTGCCCAACATCTACCCGCAGGACCCCTCGGTCCAGATCACCGCCAACCGCGGCGCCGCCACGGGCGCCGAGCTGGACGCGAAGATCGGGGCCGCGCTGGCATCGGCGGGCGTGACCGCGAAGTCCGTCGACACCGAGGACGCCGAGGGCGGGCGCATGGTCCGGCTGCTGGACCTCGACGACCAGACCCGCGCCGCCGACGCCCTGCGCCCGGCGCTGGGCGAAGACTACGTGGTCGCGCTCAACCTGGCGTCCACGGTCCCGGACTGGCTGTCGTGGTTCGGCGCCAAGCCGATGCTGCTCGGCCTGGACCTGCAGGGCGGCGTGCACTTCGTGCTCCAGGTCGACCAGAAGGCGGCCCTGGACAAGCGCCTGGACGCCTACGCCGACGAGGTCCGGGCGATCCTGCGCGACAACCGCATCCGCTACGAATCGGTCGAGCGCAACGCCACCGGGACCATGGTGGCGCGGCTGGTCGACGCGGCCGACGCCGACCGCGCGATGTCGCTGCTGGCCGCCGCCCAGCCGAACCTGCTGCGCGAGGCGGTCGGCTCCCGGATCACCGTGCGGGTGCCCGAGGCCGAGCTCAACCAGATCTCGCTCGATGCCATCGACCAGAACATCACCACGCTGCGCAACCGCGTCGACGAAGTCGGCGTCGGCGAGCCGGTGATCACCCGCCAGGGCAACGACCGCGTGGTCGTGCAGCTGTCGGGCGTCCAGGACACCGCCGAGGCCAAGCGCATGATCGGCGCCACCGCCACCCTGGAGTACCGGGCCGTGGTCGACGGCGACCCCTACGACGCGGTCGCCAGCGGCAACGTGCCGCCCGATGCGCGCATCTACTACGAGCGCCGCACCGGCATCGACGGCAAGCCGATCCCGGTGCTGCTGTCCAAGCGCGTCATCGCCTCGGGCGAGCAGATGGTGGCGGCGCAGTCGACCTACGACGAGAACGGCATGCCGGCGGTGAGCGTCACGCTCAACAACATCGGCGGCCAGCGCATGTTCGACTTCACCTCGGTCAGCGTCGGCAAGCCGATGGCCGTGGTCTACATCGAGCGGGTGCCGCAGGTCACCACCAACGCCGCCGGCGAGGAAGTGCGCAGCTTCCGCGTCAGCGAGGAGGTGATCTCGGTCGCGAACATCAACGGCGTGTTCGGCAAGCAGTTCCAGACCACCGGCCTGGAGAAGGCCGAGGCCGATTCGCTGGCGCGCCTGCTGCGCTCCGGTTCGCTGGCCGCGCCCATGGACTTCATCGAGGAGCGCATCGTCGGTCCCAGCCTGGGCAAGGAGAACGTGGAGCGCGGCACGACCGCGGTGCTCTACGCATTCGTGTTCACGCTGATCTTCTTCGGCGTCTACTACCGCATGTTCGGCCTGTTCACCTGCATGGCGCTGCTGCTCAACCTGCTGATGGTGGTGGCGATCATGAGCGTGTTCGGCGCCACCATGTCGCTGCCGGGCTTCGCCGGGCTGGCGCTGTCGATCGGCATGTCGGTGGACGCCAACGTGCTGATCAACGAGCGCATCCGCGAGGAACTGCGCGCCGGCATGCCGCCGCGGGCGGCGATCGCCAACGGCTACGACAAGGCCTCGGGCACGATCTTCGACTCCAACATGACCGCGCTGCTCGCCGGCATCGCGCTGTTCGCCTTCGGCACCGGCCCGCTCAAGGGCTTCGCGGTGACGATGGTGATCGGCATCCTGACCTCGGTGTTCACCGCGGTGACCGTCTCGCGCGGCATCGCCACCCTGGTCTACGGCGGCAAGCGCAAGCTGAAGACCCTGGCAATCTGATCGGGCCCACGACCATGAGCATCTTTCCACTCCGCCTGATCCCGGCCACGCCCAACCTCGACTTCATGCGCCTGCGCTGGGTGTCGGTGGCGGCCTTCGTGCTGCTGACGATCGTCTCCATCGCGGCCATCGCCGGCAAGGGCTTCAACTACGCGCTCGACTTCACCGGCGGCACCGTGGTCGAACTGCGCTTCGAGCAGCCCGCCGACGTCGACGGCGTCCGCGACCGCCTGGAGGCGGCCGGCTACCCGGGCGCCCAGGTGCAGACCTTCGGCAGCGGCAGCGACCTCCTGGTCAGGCTGCAGCCGCGCGACGGCGAGACCACGGCCGACGCCAACGCCAGGACCGCCGAGGAAGTGCGCGCCGCCGCGTCCGCCGACGGCAACGCGGCGGCCATCATGAGCAGCGCCTTCGTCGGCCCGCAGGTGGGCCGCGAACTGGCCTGGAACGGCCTGTACGCGCTGCTGTTCGTGGTCGTGGGCTTCCTGATCTACATCGGCTTCCGCTTCGAGTGGAAGTTCGCGATCGCCGCCATCGTGACCACGCTCAACGACGTCCTGATCGTCGCCGGCTGGTTCGCCCTCAGCGGCAAGGAATTCGACCTCACGGTCCTGGCCGGCCTGCTGTCGGTGATGGGCTTCTCGATCAACGACACGATCGTGGTCTTCGACCGCGTGCGCGAGAACTTCCGCAGCATGCGCGCGCCGCCGATGGAGGTGCTGAACGCCTCCATCAACCAGACCCTGTCGCGCACCATCATCACCTCGGTGGTGGCGTTCCTGACGGTGATGGCGCTGTACCTCTACGGCGGCGGTTCGCTGGAGGGCATGTCGCTGTCGATGATGATCGGCATCGTGATCGGCACGCTGTCGTCGATCCTGGTCGCCTGCCCGATGCTGACGATGGGCGCCCTGGAGGTGACCAAGCAGGACCTGCTGCCGAAGGCGCGCGACGACGCCGAGCTCGCCCGCCGTCCCTGACCCGGGCGTCGGCTTCCGCGCGGGCGGTCGCGGCCGTTCCGTCGCTTCCCGGTCCGCGGCCACGGCCGCGGACGCGGACGCGATCGCTCAGAACGCGGCGGCGTAGCCCGAGGCGGCGATGGTCTTCTGCAGGGCGTCGGCGATGCGCACGTTGCCGGCGATGATCTGGCGGCCCTGCATGGCCACGTGCACCGGGCCGATGGCGGCGCCGCGGTAGTCGGTGACCTTGCCGCCGGCCTCGCGCACGAGGAGCATCCCGGCGGCGATGTCCCAGGCCTGGACCCCTGCCTCGAAGTAGGCGTCGCTCCGGCCCGCGGCCACGTAGGCCAGGTCGAGCGCGGCCGAGCCGCCGCGGCGCACGTCCTCGGCGACGGACATCACCTGGCGCAGGCAGTCGAACTGCGCCGCGAGGCGGCCGCGTTCGCGCGGGTGGAAGCAGGTGGCGACGGTGGCTCCGGCCAGGTCCTTACGCTCGACGACCCGGATCCGCTTGTCGTTGAGCTGGGCGCCGCTGCCGCGGCTGGCCGTGAACAGCTCGTTGCGGAGCGGGTCGAAGACCACGCCGTGCACGGGCTCCGGACCCTCGCAGAGCGCGATCGACACGCACCAGTGGGGGTAGCCGTGCAGGTAGTTGCTGGTGCCGTCTAGCGGGTCGATGACCCAGGTGTAGCGGCTGGCGCCGCGGCTGCCCTTCTGCTCGCCGCCTTCCTCGCCGAGCACCGCGTACTCCGGATAGGCGCGGCGCAGCTCCTTGACCACGGCCACCTCGGCCAGGCGGTCGACCTCGCTGGCGTAGTCCATGCGGTCCTTCTCGACCACGTTGAGCGCGTCGAGCCGGTGCATGTGCCGGAGCAGGATGTTGCCACCGGCGCGGGCCGCCTTGACCATGATGTTGACGGCAGGTTGTTGCATCGCAGGTGGACTCCGGCGTGGGGAAGGGGCGGCAGGGGGAAAGAGCGGGACGGCTCGAGGCCGCCGCGCAGTTTACCATTCGCCTCCATGAACACCGTGCAGCCAGCGGGCGAAGTCCGCATCGTCCTCGTCGGCACCCAGCACCCGGGCAACATCGGTTCGGCGGCGCGGGCGATCCGCACCATGGGGCTCGACCGGCTCGTGCTGGTGGCGCCCGAGCGCTACCCGCACCCGGACGCGGTGGCCATGGCCGCGGGGGCGGACGACGTGCTGGCGGCGGCCCGGGTCGTGCCCACCCTCGCCGACGCGGTGGCCGACTGCGCGCTGGTGCTCGGCTGCACCGCCCGCAGCCGCCGGATCGCGCTGCAGGAGCTGTCGCCGCGCGCCGCGGCCGCCCGCCTGCTCGACGCGGCGGGTCCGGCCGCGCCGGTGGCCCTGGTGTTCGGCCGCGAGCGGACCGGCCTCGACAACGACGAGCTGCAGCTGTGCCACGCCGCCGTGCACATCCCGGCCGACCCCGGCTACAGCTCGCTCAACCTCGCCGCGGCCGTGCAGGTGCTCGCCTACGAACTGCGGGTCGCGGCGCTGGACCGCGCCGCGGCCGGTGCCGCCGCCGTGGAGGCGCGCAGGGAGCCGCCTGCCAGCCATGCGCAGCTGGAAGGCTTCTTCGACCAGCTCGGCGATACCCTGGAGGCGATCGATTTCCACAAGGGCCGCGCGCCCGCCTCGGCGCTGCGCAAGCTGCGGCGCATCTTCCTGCGCTGCGACCTCGACGCGCGCGAAGTCAGGCTGCTGCGTGGCGTGCTGGCGGATGCCCAGCGCATGGCCCGGCTGGCGGGCGGGCGGGGCGGCGCCGACGGATGAACGGGTGCCCGTCGCCGGGATTTCGGCTACGCTGCGCCATTGTCCGGGCCACGAGTGCCGATCGAATCCAGATGCCCCGTCGCCTTCGCCAGCTGCTGGCCGCGTTCGTCGCGTCGCTCCTCGCGTTCGGACAGGCCGCGGCGACCGAGCCCGGTGTCCTCGTGCTCGGGCGCATCAGCGACGACCCGGCCGCCCACTACGACCAGCTCAAGCCGCTGCTCGACTACGTCGTTCCGCGCATGGCCGACGTCGGCATCCGCGAGGGCAGGGTGCTGATGGCGCGCGACGCCAAGCAGATGGAGAGCTACCTGCGGCGCGGCCGCGTCGACTGGGTCACCGAGACCTCGGCCAACGCCATGGCGCTGGAGGCGCGCGCCGGCGCCCGCGCGCTGCTGCTGACCGAGCGCAGCGGCGTCGGCAGCTACCACACCGTTTTCATCGCGCGGCGCGACAGCGGCATCGACAGCCTGGACGACCTGCGCGGCAGGAGCCTCGCGTTCCAGAACCTGAGCTCGACCAGCGCCTACTTCGTGCCGGCGATGGAGCTGATCGCGAGGGGGCTGCCGATGGAGGTGCTGCTGTCGCCCTTCGACCGCCCGGCCGAAGGTTCGGTGGGCTACCTGTTCGCCAGATCGGAGCTCAACATCTCGACCTGGGTGCACAAGGGCCTGGTCGATGCCGGCGCCTTCAGCAACCTCGACTGGGAGAGCATGCAGCGCATGCCCGAGAGCTACCGGCGGGACCTGGTGGCCTTCCACGCCACCGGCGACTATCCCCGCGCGCTGGAGATGGTGCGCGGAGACCTTCCGCCCGCGGTGGCCGCGCGCCTGCGCGAGGTGCTGGCCGGCGCCGCCAACGACCCGGCCGCGAGCGAGGCCCTGCAGCGCTTCTTCGGCACCACCCGTTTCCTGCCCGTGGACCCGGTGACCCGCCAGTCCCTGGACATGCTGCGCTCCGGCGTGGCGCGCGTCGCCGCGGTGCTGGAATGAAGCCGGGCAACGGCCTCTACGTCCGCTTCCTGGCCGCCCTGGTCGCCGCGCTGATGGCGGTGCTGGCGGTCGTCGCGGTGGTGCTGCACCGCCAGGAAGTGATGCGCAACGAAGTGCTGGCGCTGGGCCGGGACTCGATGCACTCGCTGGCATTCGACCGCCTGGCCGAGCGCTCCGAGGCCGCGGCCGTCGAGCTCGCCACCAGCCTGGTCAATCCCCTGTATTACTTCGACCTCGACGAGATCGGGGTGCTGCTGCGCGCGGTGCTCAAGCAGCCGGACGTCTCCTACGCGCTGGTCTACGACAACGACGGCGCGGTGATCCACGACGGCTCGCGGGACATCCGCAGCTACGGGCAGGTGATGGACGACCCGATGGCGTTCGAGGTCGTCACCGCCCGCGCGCCGCACGTGCAGGCCAACGACGAAGTGCTCGACGTGGCGGTCCCGCTCCACATCGGCGACGTGCGCCTGGGCGGGCTGCGCGTGGGCTACTCGCTGCAGTCGGTCAAGGCCGACGAGCAGCGCGCCGCCGCCAGCATGGGCACGCGCCTGGAGGAGATCGGGCAGCGGCATGCGGGATGGATCGCCACCCTCATGGCCGGCCTGGTGCTCCTTGCGGTGGGCCTCGGGGTGCTCGTCCAGAGGACCCTGGTGCGTCCGGTCCGGCAGCTGGCCGACGCCGCGCGCGAGATCGAGGCCGGGAACTTCGGCGCCGCGCTTCCGCCCATCTCGCGCGCCGACGAAGTCGGCGACCTGATGCGGGCCTTCGGCCACATGCGCGACAGCATCGCGCGCCACGACCGCGAGATGCGGCGCATGGCCTACACCGACGCCCTGACCGGACTGGCCAACCGGTTGGCGTTCCGCGAGGCCCTCGACCGCCGGCTGATGGAGCTCCACGGGGCGGGCAGGCAGCTGGCGCTGCTGTTCGCCGACATCGACGATTTCAAGCGCGTCAACGACACGCTCGGCCACGACGCCGGCGACGAGGTGCTGGTGCAGTTCGCCAACCGGATCCGCGAGACCGTGGACCGCCTGGGCGGCGAGGGGTCGGTGCTGGCGCGCTTCGGCGGCGACGAGTTCGTGATCCTGATCGAGTCCGGCGGCGCCGACTCCGGCGCCATGCGCGCGCAGGCCGCGCAGCTCGCCGAAACCCTGGTGGCGGAGCTGAGCCGGCCGATCGTGGTCGGCGGGCGGCAGGTGTTCCTGGGCACGTCGATCGGGGTGACCCTGTTCCCCGACGACGCGGCCGGCGCCACGATGCTGATGAAGAACGGCGACATCGCCATGTACCAGGCCAAGGTCGCCGGCAAGAACTGCCACCGCTTCTACAGCAGGGCCATGGACCAGGCCGTGGAGCGGCGGGTGAGCATGGAGCAGGACCTGCGCGGGGCATGGGAGCGCGGCGAGCTGAGCATCGCCTACCAGCCGGTCTACCGGCTCGAGGACCGCCGCCTGGTCGGCGCCGAGGCGCTGCTGCGCTGGCAGCATCCCGAGCACGGCATGATCGCGCCGTCGGTGTTCATCGACGTCGCGGAGCAGAGCGGGCTGATCGAGACCATCGGTCCGCAGGTGCTGCGCGCGGCCTGCATG
>JAAZHF010000141.1 GCA_012510865.1 Gammaproteobacteria bacterium | reverse complement strand
GTTCACGGCGCGCTGCCTACGGTGGCGTGACAATCCGGGGGGAGCAATGACGCAGGCACAGGACATCGCAACCTCGCCCGCCGACATCGCGGACGAGTCGCGCCAGTTCACCCTGCTCGTGAACTCGCTCAACGACCACGCACTCTACCTGCTCGATCCGGAAGGCATCGTGCGCAGCTGGAACCGCGGCGCGGTGAAGGTCAAGGGCTATTCGGCGCAGGAGGCGATCGGCAGCCACTTCTCGCGGTTCTACACGCCCGAGGACGTGGAGGCCGGCGTGCCCTGGCGGAACCTGCGCACCGCCCGCGCGCGCGGCCACGTCGCGGCGGACGGCTGGCGCGTCCGGCGCGACGGCACCCGCTTCATGGCCAGCGTGGTGATCGAGCCCATCCGGGGCGGAGGCGAACTGCTCGGCTATGCCAAGATCACCCGGGACATCACCGAAAGCCACGAAGCCGGCCTGCGCCTGCAGGAGGCGCAGCAGGCGCTCCTGCAGGCGCAGAAGATGGAGGCGATCGGCATGCTCACGCTGGGCCTTGCCCACGACTTCAACAAACTGCTGACCGTGATCGTCAACAGCCTGGACATCATCGTCGGCAAGAACCCGGACCCGCGCACCGCGAGGGTCGTGGAGACCGCGATGCGCGCCGCCGACCGCGGCGTCCTGCTGACGCGCCAGCTGCTGACCTTCGGTCGCGGGCAGGAACTCGCGAGCGAGCGTCTCGACATCAACGGCGTGGTCCGCGACTCGGCCCCGCTGCTGCGTCGCACGGCGAGCGAGCGGATCGAACTGCGCGTCGATCTCGCGCCTGCACCTCTCGTGGCCGACGTCGACCCGAGCCAGCTCCAGGCGGCGCTCCTGAACCTGGTCGCCAACAGCCGCGACGCCATGCCCGCGGGCGGTCGGATCACGGTGTCCACCGCGCTGGTCCAGGTGTCCGCGCCGGACAGGCCGGACGAGCCACCGCGCTGGCACGTCCGCGCGAGCGTCGAGGACGACGGCGAGGGCATCGCGCCCGAACTCCAGGCGCGGGTGTTCGAACCCTTCTTCACCACCAAGGACGTCGGCCGTGGCAGCGGCCTGGGGCTGAGCCAGGTCTTCGGTTTCGCGGCGCAGTCGGGCGGCTTCGCGCGGCTGGAAAGCACCCCCGGCCAAGGAACCGTGGTGTCCATCCACCTGCCCGCTTGCAGGAGCACGTGATGCCGAGGCTGCTGTTCGTGGAAGACGAGGACGACCTCAGGCTCCTGGTGTCCGAAGCCCTGGGCGACCTTGGCCACGAGGTGGCGCTGGCGCGCGACGGTGCGGAGGCGATCGAACTGCTCCGCGGGCCCGACCGGTTCGACCATGTCGTCACCGACATGAACATGCCGCGCGGGCTCTCCGGCCTCGAGGTGGCGGCCGAGGCGGCCAAAGTGCAGCCCGACGCCCGCGTGGTCCTGGTGTCCGGCTACCAGCGCTCGCAGCTGCCGCCGATCCCGGAGGGCACGCGCTTCCTGGCTAAGCCCTACCGGCTGCACCAGCTCCTCGCCATCCTGGCGGATTGAGCGGCCGCCTCAGTGCGCGCGACCCTCCGCTGCACCGTCGGCGGACAGGCTCACCTTGGTCGTCCTGGGCATGGTGTCCGGCGATTTCCCGAGCTCCACGCCGGTCACGGGATTGGTCGACGGGTCGGACGCGGTGCGCGCCGCCATCGCGTCCACCAGCCGCTCTTCGGCGGGGTCGAGCTCCACGGTCGCCGAGCCATCGCCACCGTCCACCGCGGTGAACATGGCAGGGTCGTCGACATAGTCGAAGTTGTCGTCGCTGTTCCACGGGCCTCGCAGGTCGCCCTCTCCCTGCGAGGCGTTGACGTACATTTCCTGGAACGCGGGCATCCCCGGGAGCTTGCCGGGCGGGAAGTTGGGTTCGATCGCGTGGAGCGCCTTCTCGAACGACTTCAGGTGCGCCATTTCGCGGGTCATCAGGAAGGTGAGCGCGTCGCGCACCCCGGGATCCGGGGTGACGTTGATCAGGCGTTCGTAGATGATCTTCGCGCGGGCCTCCGCGGCGATGTTTGAACGCAGGTCCGCCGTCGGCTCGCCGATGCTGTCGATGTAGCCGGCGTTCCACAGCTGGCCGCCGGAGTTGACCAGCGCCGGGCCGCCGCCGTACAGCACCTGGGTCAGGTGCGAATCGTTGCCGGCGCCCTGCAGCGACCGGAACAGCTCGCCCTCCTCCTCGACGCCTTCGGCAAGACGCCCTTTCGCGCCCTTGTTGAGCATGCCCACCAGCGAGCCGATGACCTCGAGGTGGCTGAGCTCCTCGGTGGCGATGTCCAGCAGCATGTCCTTGCGCCCGGGATCCTCCTCGGCAAGCGCCTGGGTGAAGTAGCGCATGGCCGCCGCGAGCTCGCCCTGCGGGCCGCCGAACTGCTCGAGCAGGAGGTTTGCGAGGGCCGGGTCGGGTTCGGAGACGCGGACCGTGTACTGCAGGCGCTTGTTGTGGGTGAACATCGGGATTTCCTGTGAGCGGGTGGGTCGCGCCGCGGCCGCGGGTCAGCGGCGCTTCTGGTCGCCGCGGTCGCCGTGGCCGGACTGGACCGTGGTCCTTGCCTTCTTCGCCCGGTCCTGCCTGAGCGAACGGCCGACGTCATCCGACTCCTTGAAGCGGCCCTGGTCATCGCGGCGGACGTAGCGGCTGTCGCCGTCATGCGGGGTGATGAGCTCGCGCTTGGCCATGGAACAGGCTCCGGGTTGCGGGAGCCCGAGGGTCACGCGCGCGGCGTCAAGGGATCGCGACGGTGCGCTGAACAGGCGCGCACGGCGCGCTGGCTCGCGCTCCCGCGCCGGAATCCGGCTCAGCGCACCGGAAGTTGCGCAAGCATGCGCAGCTGGTAGGGCCACAGCGCCACCGCGCGCGCCACCACGTACACCACGAAGGCCGCCCACAGGCCGTGGTTCCCCCAGGCGCCCGCCGACAGCCAGGCGACGGGAAGGAAGAAGGCCAGCGACACCAGCCCGGCATTGCGCATGTCGCGCGTGCGCGTGGTCCCGATGAAGATGCCGTCGAGCTGGAAGGCCGCGACCGACAGCAGAACGTACAGCGCCGCCCATGGCAGGTGCATGGCCGCCGAGGCGCGCACTTCCGGCAGGCTCGTCAGCGCCTCCAGCACCGGCACTCCCAGCAGCAGGATGCCGAGCGCAAGCAGCAGCGCGGTCACGGCAGCCAGTTCGCTGGTCAGGCGCACGGAGCGCCGGAACGCATCGCGGTCGCGGGCACCCCAGGCCGCGCCGACGCGGGCCTCGGCGACGAAGGCGAAACCATCGAGGAAGAAGGCGCTGAACGAGACCAGCTGCAGCAGCACGTGGTTCGCCGCGAGCGTCACGTCGCCGAAGCGCGCACCCGCGTTCGCGAACCAGCCGAACGCGAACAGCATGCACAGCGTGCGCACGAGGATGTCCCCGTTGGCCGCCAGGGCTTCGCGGATCCGCCGGAGGTCGGCGATCCGCGACCAGGCCGGCAGCAGGGTCGCGTGCCCGCTGCGCGCGCGCAGCACGCGCAGCACGACGGCAAGGGCCACGGCGCAGGTCGTCCACTCGGCGATCGCGGTCCCCAGGCCGATGCCGCGGGCACCCATCCCCAGGGGGCCTGCGAACCAGAGGTCGAGCCCGGCATTGAGGCCGTTGAGAAGCAGCTGCACGAGCAGCAGCTCGCGGCTGCGCCCGAGGCCGATCAGCAGCCCGCTGACGGTGAACAGGGCCAGCGCCGCCGGCGCGCCCCAGATGCGCGCGCGGAAATAGTCGCCCGCCACCGACTCCACCGCTTCGCTGCCGTCCATCAGCCCGAAATAGAGGGCGGCCACCGGCCACTGCAGGAACAGCAGCGCGACGCCGATGGCGGCCGCGAGCAGCAGCGCACGCGCGAATGCGGCCCGCACCTCGGCCTCGTCGCCGGCGCCGCGCGCCTGGGCCACGAAGCCGGTGGTCCCCATGCGCAGGAAGCCGAAGCTCCAGTAGACGAAGTTGAAGAGCAGGGCGCCGAGCGCAAGCGCGCCCAGTTCCACGGCCGTGCCGTAGTGGCCGATGACGGCCGTGTCCACCAGGCCCAGCGCGGGGACGGCCGCGTTGGCCAGGATGATCGGCCAGGTCTGGCGGGCCACGCCGAGGCGGGTGTCGTTGCCGGGCATGGGCTCAGGGTAACGGCGGCAGCGGGCCGGACGCAGCATTCCGCGGGCGGGCCGCTCCCGGCTTGCACCCGCGTGCGCGATTGCCGAGCATGGATCGACCCCCTTTCCGCAGGAGCGCAGATTGCCCGCATTCAACGGCCACGGCGCCGGTCTCCGACCCCATCCCGCCCCGGTGGTGCCCACCGGCCCGGCCATCATCCTGGCCGACGAACACACCCCGTACCAGCACGTGGTGGTCACCCGCCATCCACGCTACGGCGGCCAGCTCTACCTCGACGACGACCTGCAGATCGCAGAGGCCGATACCGCCTACGGCGTCGCCATGGCCAGTCCCCTCCTCGCGCTGCGCCGGCTGGACCGGGTGGCGATCCTCGGCGGCGGCGACGGCGGTGTCCTCAACGAGCTGATCCGCACGCTCGAGCCGCTGGACGCGCTGCCGTCCGAACTCACCATGATCGAGATCGACGCACGGGTCATGGCCCTCTCCCGCGAACACCTGCCCGCGCTCTGCGGCGAGGCCTTCGACAGCCCGCATGCCAGGGTCGTCACCGGCGACGCCTTCGCCTGGATCGCCGCGGCGCGCGACCTGGACGCGGTGATCTACGACCTGACCATGGACCCCGTGCGCGAGGGCCAGACCCGCGCGCAATTCATCGCCGGGATCATCGGCCACATCGCGCGCGCCCTCCGTCCCGGTGGCGTGCTGAGCATGCAGTGCTGCGGCCACGGCCGCGAGGACACCGCCGACCGCGCCACGCGCCGCGAGGTGCTGCCCCTGATCCGCGCGGCGGTGGACGAACACTTCACCGATCGCTGCGAGCAGGACGTGCTGGTGCCCTCCTACCGCGACCTGTGGACCTTCCTGAGCGCGCGCCGGGCCTGAGCATGGCGGCGCGTCACAGCCGCTCCACCCTCGTGGCCCGCACCAGCACCTCGTCCTGGCGGAAGCGGGCCTCCAGGGTTTCGCGATAGCGCCCCCACCAGCCCCGGTCGAGCCGCTCGACCACGACCTCGAACAGCACCACGTCATCGCGCTGCACGCCGCCCTGGTCGTCTTCCCAGAGGCCTTTCGCCGGTGCGCGCGTGAACGCGGTCACGCCGCCGTGCAGCGCGGCCAGTTCGGCGCGCACGGCTTCGTACAGCGCGGCGGGGAACGGCTGCCCGCCGTTGTCGCGCAGGGGCAGGAAGAGTTCGACGAGATGCATGCGGCCGTCCGGTGCTCCGGGTGGCGCGAGCATGGCGGGCGGGCCGTCAGCCGCCGGTGAACCGGCGCGGTCCGATCCACGGCGCGAGCTTGCACAGCCAGCGCGGCCGCGTGGCGAGCAGGAGCGCGATCGCCATGGCCGCGACCGCCAGCAGCATCACCCACACCAGCACGGCCATGGTGGCGTGGTCGGCGGCGAGGCAGGCGGCCAGCGACAGCAGCAGCGCCGCGCCTCCCGCCGCCCGCAGCCGCCTGCGCTGCAGGTACGACGGCACCCCGCCCCAGGCCTGCAGGGCGTGCGCCGGCAGCGCAAGCGCAAGCCAGCCCATGCCCGCCAGCGCGCAGCCGACGGCTACCCACAACCACGCGGCATCGCCTTCAGGCATGCCGCAGCCCCAGCCCGGCGCGCGCAGCGACGCGGCCGGGCCGGCCCAGCCTGCGCGCCGCCAGCGCGGCGATCCCCGACACCGCCAGCAGGGCCAGGTCCACGCCGGCCACCGGCCAGGCCCGCATCGACACCGTCTGCAGCAGATGGTCCCCGGTGGTCAACCAGTTCAACAGCGGCGCCGCCAGCGCCAGCGCCGCGATCGCCCAGGCCTGTTCGCGCCAGGCCGGGTTGGGCAGGCCCCGGGCCACCGGCGCGCTGCGCCAGCCCGCATGCAGGAGCGCCAGCAGCCAGGTGGCCCAGAACGCGCGCTTCTCCCAGTCGTCGCGCCCGGCCAGGTCCTCGGGCAGCACTCGGTGGGCATCGAGGATGCCCAGGGTGGACAGGACCATGCCGGTGACCGCCGCCACCGCCAGCGCGTCCACGACGCGCGCACCCTGCAGCCCGAGCGCGGCGTGCTGGCGCTTGCGCTTCTCGACGAAGAACAGGAAGCCGGTGGCGATGCAGGCCGCGCCGGCGAGCCCGCCGAACACGTACAGCCAGCGCAGCAGCCAGTGGCGGAAATGCTGCAGGTGCAGGCCGGCGAGGAATTCGGCGGTGCGGCCCACCGCGCCCGGCGGCGGATCCTCGCGCAGGAGCGCACCGGTGGCGGCGTCGTAGTGGACGCCATCGCCCACCAGCGCGATGCGGTCGGTGCCAGCGCGGTACACGCTGACGTAGCCATTGGCATCGCCGGGATGCATCAGCAGCAGGAAGCCGACGTCGCCGGCCTTGCCCGCGGCCTCCCAGCGCGCGCGCGCGTCGGCCACCATCGCGTCGACGTCGGCCAGCCCGGCCGGCACGCCGGCGCGCTGGTGCGGCAGGCCGGTCTGCCGTGCCTCCTGCGCCGCGGCGTGGTCGTGCAGCGCGTGCAGCTGCGTGTGCCCGACCGGGAAGTAGTAGGTGGCCGCGAAGATCAGCACCCCGGTGAGCGCGAAGAAGAAGTGGAAGGGCAGCGCCACCACGCCGGTCAGGTTGTGCAGGTCGAGCACGCTGCGCAGGCGCTGCTTGCCGGGCCGGAACGTGAACAGCTCGCGGAAGAGCTTGCGGTGCATCACCACGCCGCTGACCAGCGCCGCCAGCATGGCCAGGGCCGAGAAGCCGACGATGAACACGCCGAGGTTCTTCCACTCCAGCGTCAGGCCGTAGTGCATGGGGTAGAAGAACCCGCTGCCGATCCGGAGCCGGTCGTCGGGGAGCACGTGCCCGTCGCGCGGATCGACGGTGGCCTCGGCGTGGATCTGTTCGCCGGCGTGCTTCGCGCTGGGCACCTCGAAACCGGCGAACAGCGCCACCACCGGGCCGCGGTGGGTGGTGTAGGCGCTCCAGTAGGCGACGGTGTCGAAGCGCTGGGGCAGCGGCCCGTCCACGCGCGGCCGCATGGCGGCGACCGCCTCCGGCGCCGGCTGCATGCGCTCCAGTGCCGGGCGCAGCACCGTGTCGAAGGACGGCATCGGCTGCGGCGCGAAGCGCGTGTGCGGGATCGCCCAGCGGTCGAACTCGCGGTCGAACACCGACAGCGCGCCGAAGAAGAACGCGGCCATCAGCACGAAGCCCAGCACCAGTCCGAACCAGGTGTGGAGCCAGGCCATGGCCTGCCGGAAGGTGGCGAACATCGGCGACGTCCTCCTCAGGTGAGCGCGGCCTGCATCGCGGAGGCCAGCAGCGCCAGCAGCGCGCCGCCTCCGGCCAGGACCAGCCAGACCGGCCACGTGCGCCGCGCGGCGATCGCCCACAGGAACGCCGCGAGGTAGGCCAGAACGCCGACCAGGCTCGACAGGAACGCGGCGTCGTGGAAGCCCATGCCCGCGGCCACGCACAGGCTGGTGGCCGCGGACACCAGGCCCCAGGCGAAGCCGTAGCCGCCGAGCACGGCGGCGGCAACGCGGGACAGCAGCGCGGACCACGACACCGTTGTGCGCCCTGCCGCTGCGGACGACGGCGGGACGGCCATCAGAACCTCCAGTCCAGGCTGAGCGTGTAGCTGGCGGGCGCGCCGTAGTAGCCGCGGTAGCGCAGGGTGTTGATGTACTTACGGTCGGTGAGGTTGCGGGCATTGAGGCGTAGAGTGGCGCCGGGCGTGAGCTCCCAGGCGACGAATGCGCTCAGCACGGTGTAGCTGTCCTGGTGCACGCGGAAGCCGCTGGCCTCGGTGTTGGACACGCCGCTCTGCCAGCGACCGCCCAGGCCCCAGGACACTGCATCGTAGGCCGGCACCCGTCCGCTCAGCAGCAGGTTGGCGCTGCGGCGCGGTACCCAGGGATAGGTGTCGCTGCCGTCGAGGCCGTCCAGGTGCAAAGCGGTATAGCCGGCCACCACCTCGACCTGCTCCCCGAGCCTTCCCACCGCCTCCAGCTCGATGCCCCGCGAGCGCACGTCCACCGGCGCATAGATGGCCTGGCCAAACCCGTTGTACTGACCGGTCGGCGTCGCCAGTCCCTCCTGGTCCGCCTTGAACAGCGCCACGGTGGTGAGCAGCCGCCCCTCCATCCAGTCGGCCTTGATGCCGGCTTCGTGGTTCACGCCCTCGCTGGGGTCGAGGTAGCGGTCGTTGGCGTCCACCTGGTCCTGCGGCTGGTGGATGTCGGAGTAGCTCACATAGCCGAGCACGCGGTCGGTGAAGTCGAAGGTCAGGCCGCCGTAGGGGCTGGTGTGGCGCGTGGTCTGGTCGAAGTCGAGTGCGTAGGAGCGGCCGCTGCGCCGGTAGCGCGCATGGTTGGCGCCGAGGATGGCCTTGAAGCGGTCGCCCAGTGCGATGCGCGTGGCGGCGAAGGCGCGGGTGAGCTCCTGGTCCAGCTCCGAGTACAGCGTGGGCTCGCTCCAGGACGGCTCCGGGAACGCATTGGGGGGATACGGGAACGGCGGCAGGGGTCCCCAGGCCGGCGACCCGGGGTCGGCGCTGCGCTCGCGGCCATCGCTGCGGCTGCTCGCGCGGGCCGGCCCGAGCACGGCTTCGTGTTCGCGTCCGAACATGCCGAAGGTGCCGTTGAGGGTGGCGGTGCCGAGATGGGCCTCGGCCTCGTCGTCGCCGCCCCAGGGATAGCCCGCCAGGCCGAGGCCGGTCGCCGGGTCGAGGCCGGTGCCCTGTGCGTCGTAGGCATAGAACATGCGCTCGTCGCCGCTGTTGCGGCGCCAGTTCCAGGACAGCCTCAGTTCCCAGTCGTCGACGAGGTCGTGCGTGTACTCGGCGAACGCGGAGTGCGCGGTCGTGTCCCACCAGGTCCAGTCCTGGGTGGTGCTGGCGCCGCGCGGCCACTCGCGCTGCGTGCCGTCGCTGTTGCCGAACACGAGTGCGCCCCACATGATCCCGTCGGATTCGGCGCGCTGGTACGAGTAGCCCAGTGCAAGGGTCCCGCGCTCGCCGACCTGGCCATCGACCACGGCGTACGCGAAGTCGCGCGAATTCCGGTTGGCCTGCAGCCACGAATCCCCGTGTTCATGCGCGGCAACCACGCGGCCGGCCCAGGTGCCGTCGGCGGTGAAGGGCGTGGAGTAGTCCACTTCGGCGCGCAGCGTGTCCCAGGACCCGTAGGCCAGCGCCGCCCTGCCCTCGCGCTCGTTGGTCGGGCGCTTGCGCACGTAGTTGATCGTGCCGGCGGCATTGCCGACGCCCGTGAGCAACCCGTTGGCGCCGCGGATGACCTCGATCTTCTCGTAGCCCGCGGCGTCGATCGCGCCGGTGGTGATCCCCCAGCCGTTGGGCAGGCCGACGCCGTCGACCTGGGTGTTGAGGATGTCGAAGCCGCGCGCGCTGTAGCTGGTGCGGTTGGTTTCCCATTCGTCGACGCGCACGCCGGTGGCCAGGCGCAGCGCCTCGTTGACGCTGTCGGCGGCGAACCTGCGCATCTGTTCGGATGTGACGATGGAGATCGACTGCGGGGTCTCGCGAATCGACAGGTCGAGGTTGGTGGCACCGTTGCTCACGCGGCTGGCGCGCTGGCCGACGACGCGGATCGCGTCGAGGTCGGTGGCCGCATCGGCCTCCGCGGCGAGGCCGGGGACCGCGGCAGACAGGAGCGGCAGGGCCAGCGCGATGGCGACGCGGAGCGCTTGGGCGCGGACGGCGGGACGGGCGCTGCGGGCGGCGCAGGGCGGCGCGGATGTGGGGCGGGATGGGTGCATTCGTGGTCGCGGAAGTCGGACGTAGGGGCTGGCCCTGGGTCCGCTGGCGGCCTCGGCTGGCGGGACGGATCGGGTTCGCGGATCGCGGCGCGCCGGCGCCGCCGGCCCCAGC
>JAAZHF010000140.1 GCA_012510865.1 Gammaproteobacteria bacterium | reverse complement strand
CTTCCTGCGCGAGACCATGTCGACCGGCAGCGTGATCCGCAAGGTGCTCACCGGCAGCGGGGACTGCGGCACCATCGACTGGACCTTCCTCGGGCTGTCGATGCCGGCCTGGAGCCTCGTGTGGTTCGTGCTGCTTGGCGCCTGGTTCGTCTTCGTCGCCATCCCGGGTCGCCGCCGCGCCGCCTGATCGGCGTTGCGGTGCACCGCCCTTCGGCGGATGATGGGTCGCTGCGTTGCAACAAACCGAGCCGATGTCCGCCAACGAACGAACCCTGCATTCCGTGAAGCTGCCCGAGGACTGGAGCCCGGGCAGCTGGCGCGGCCGCACGGCGCTGCAGATGCCCGCCTATCCCGACGCCGGCGAGCTGGCCCGTGTCCAGGAGGAGCTGCGCGCGCTCCCGCCGCTGGTCACCTCGTGGGAAATCCACAGCCTGCGGCAGCAGCTCGCCGAAGCCCAGGAAGGCAGGCGCTTCCTGCTCCAGGGCGGCGACTGCGCCGAGAATTTCTCGGACTGCAGTTCGGCGGTAATCTCCAACCGGCTGAAGGTCCTGCTGCAGATGAGCCTCGTGCTGGTGCATGGCCTGAGGTTGCCCGTGGTGCGCGTGGGCCGGTTCGCGGGGCAATACGCGAAGCCGCGCTCGGCCGAGGTGGAGACGCGAGACGGGGTGTCCCTGCCGAGCTACCGCGGCGACATGGTCAATGCGCCGGAGTTCGACGCCGCCGCGCGCAGGCCCGACCCGCGGCGCATGGTCAAGGCGCACGCGCGCTCGGCCATGACGATGAACTTCGTGCGTTCGCTGATCGACGGCGGCTTCGCCGACCTGCACCACCCGGAGTACTGGGACCTGGGCTGGGTCACGCACTCTCCGCTGGCCGAGGACTACCAGCGCATGGTGGCCAACATCGGCGAGGCCGTGCGCTTCATGGAGACGCTGTCGGGAAACCAGGTGCACAATCTCAACCGCGTCGACTTCTTCACCTCGCACGAGGCGCTGCTGCTGCCCTACGAGGAGGCGTTCACGCGCCAGGTGCCGCGCCAGTGGGGTTGGTTCAACCTCAGCACCCATTTCCCGTGGATCGGGATGCGCACGGCGTCGCGCGACGGCGCGCACGCCGAATACTTCCGCGGCATCCGCAACCCGGTCGCGGTCAAGATCGGTCCCGGCGTGGAGCCCGACGAGCTGCTGCGGCTGGTCGACCTGCTCAACCCGGACGACGAGCCGGGCCGGCTGGGGCTGATCTGCCGCATGGGCGCGGCCGCGGTCGCGGACCGGCTGCCCCGCCTGCTCGAGGCGGTGCGGCGCGAGGGCCGCCGGGTGCTCTGGATCTGCGATCCCATGCACGGCAATACCGAGGCCACGAGCAACGGCTACAAGACGCGGCGCTTCGACAACATCCGCAGCGAGATCGAGCAGAGCTTCGACCTGCACGCGGCGGCCGGGACGCGGCTGGGCGGCGTGCACCTCGAGCTGACCGGCGAGGACGTCACCGAATGCACCGGCGGTGCGCGGGACCTGTGCGAGGTCGACCTGGAGCGCGCCTACCGCTCGACGGTGGACCCGCGACTGAACTACGAGCAGTCGCTGGAGATCGCGATGCTGATCGTGCGCAAGCACGCCCAGCTGGGACTGGCGCTGCCGGGCGCGCGCTAGGCGGGGCGGCCCCGCGACCGCCGCGGGGCGGGGCGGGGCGGCCGGTGCGGGCCGGCAGGCCGGGGCCTCCCGGCGTCAGGCGGCGCGGCTGGCCCGCTTGCGGTCGACCTCGGTGCGCAGCTTCTTGCGCAGGCGGATCTGCTTGGGCGTGACTTCCACCAGCTCGTCGTCATCGATGAACTCGAGCGCCTGCTCCAGCGAGAACCGGATCGGAGGCACCAGGCCTTCGTCGTCGTCCTTGCCCGAGGCACGGAAGTTGGTCAGCTGCTTGCCACGCAGGGCGTTGACCGTGAGGTCGTTGTCCTTGGAGTGGATGCCAACGATCTGGCCCTCGTAGATCTCCTCGCCGGGCTCGATGAACAGTCGGCCGCGCTCCTGCATCGCGATCTGGGCATAGGCAGGCGACGGACCCGTGCCGTTGGAGATCAGCACGCCGTTGTTTCGCTGGCCAAGGTCGCCGTCGGTCTTCGGCCCGTAGTGGTCGAAGACATGGAACAGGAGGCCGGTGCCGGCGGTGAGGGTCTTGAACTCGGTCTGGAAGCCAATCAGGCCGCGGGCCGGGATGATGTAGTCCAGCCGGACGCGGCCCTTGCCGTCGGGCTCCATGCCCTGCAGCTGGGCCTTGCGCTCGCCAAGGCGGCCCATGACGCCGCCCTGGTACTGCTCGTCCATGTCCACGACGAGCGCCTCGTAGGGCTCCTGCACGACGCCGTCGACCTCGCGCACGATGACCTCGGGGCGCGAAACGGCGAGTTCGTAACCCTCGCGGCGCATGTTCTCGATCAGGATCGAGAGGTGCAGTTCGCCGCGGCCGCTGACCTTGAACTTGTCGGCGTCGGAGGTGTCCTCGACCTTCAGGGCCACGTTGTGCGCGGTCTCGCGCGCCAGGCGGTCGCGCAGCTGGCGGCTGGTCAGGAACTTGCCGCCGGAGCGTTCCTTGACGCCGGCGAAGGGCGAGTCGTTGACCTGGAAAGTCATCGAGATCGTGGGCTCGTCGACGGTCAGCACCGGCAGCTGCTCGACCGCCGAAGGGTCGCACAGGGTGTCCGAGATCCCGAGCCCGTCGATGCCCGAGAAGGCGATGATGTCGCCGGCGCGCGCCTCTTCGACCTCGACCCGCTCCAGGCCCATGAAGCCGAGCACCTGCAGCACCTTGGCGCTGCGCGTCCTGCCGTCGGCGGCGACCACGGTCACCTGCTGGTTGGTCCGGAGCCTGCCGCGCTGGATGCGGCCGACGCCGATCACGCCGACATAGTTGTTGTAGTCGAGCGAGGTGACGCGCATCTGGAACGGGCCGTCGGGGTCGACCGGCGGCGCGGGCACGTGCTCGCAGATGGCCTCGAAGAGCGGGGTCATGTCGCCGCTGCGCACGGTGTCGTCGAGGCCGGCGAAGCCGTGCAGGCCGGAGGCGTAGACGACCGGGAAGTCGAGCTGCTCGTCGGTGGCCCCCAGGCGGTCGAAGAGGTCGAAGGTCTGGTCCAGCACCCAGCTGGGGCGCGCGCCCGGCCGGTCGACCTTGTTGACCACCACGATCTGCCTGAAGCCCATGGCAAAGGCCTTCTGGGTCACGAAGCGCGTCTGCGGCATCGGGCCGTCCATCGCGTCCACCAGCACCAGCACCGAGTCGACCATCGACAGCACGCGCTCCACCTCGCCGCCGAAGTCGGCGTGGCCGGGGGTGTCGACGATGTTGATGCGCCAGACCTCGCCGGTCTCCGGATTGGTCCAGCGGATCGCGGTGTTCTTGGACAGGATCGTGATGCCGCGTTCCTTCTCGATGTCGCCGCTGTCCATCACGCGGTCGGGGACGGCGGCACGTTCATCCAGCGTGCCGGAAGACTTCAGCAGCTGGTCGACGAGGGTGGTCTTGCCGTGGTCGACGTGGGCGACGATGGCGATGTTGCGGAGGCGTTCGATGGACATCGGGGAAACCGCACCTCGTGCCTTCTTGGGGCAGGGCGCGCAGGGCCTGTTGGCGGAGTAGCCGGGCATTATACTGTGCCGCGGCCCCCCGGCCAGCATTTCCGCCCCCACCCAGGAATCCAGACATGTCCCTGAACGCCGTTTTCGACACCGACCGTGGCCAGATCAAGGTCGAGCTGTTCCCCGACAAGGCGCCCCTGACCGTGGCGAGCTTCGTGAACCTCGCCAGGCGCGGCTTCTACGACGGCCTCGGCTTCCACCGCGTGATCCCCGACTTCATGATCCAGGGCGGCTGCCCCAGGGGCACCGGAACCGGCGGCCCGGGCTACAAGTTCGAGGACGAGACCGGCAACGGCGTGCGCCACGAGCGCGGCGTGCTGTCCATGGCCAACGCCGGCCCGAACACCAACGGCAGCCAGTTCTTCATCACCCACGTGAAGACCGACTGGCTGGACGGCAAGCACACCGTGTTCGGCAAGGTCAGCGAAGGCATGGACGTGGTCGACGCGGTGCGCCAGGGCGACGTCATCCGTTCGGTGAGGATCGAGGGCGACGCCGACGCGGCGCTGGCCGCCAGGGCCGATCGCGTCGCCGAGTGGAACCGCATCCTCTCCGCCTGAGGACGGCCCGGCCGCGGCGGGGCGCGATGCTAGAATAGGGGGCTGCCACGGCGCGTCCCGGGTCCCCCGGCGCGCCATCCACTCCCGCATTCCGAGGTCGAGCAATGCCCCAGCTTGCCAAGCGCATGGGTCGCGCCAAGCCCAGCGCCATCATGGTCGTGGCCGAGACGGCCAAGCGCCTCAAGGCCGAAGGCCGCGACATCATCAGCTTCTCCATCGGCGTCCCCAACTTCCTGCCCGGGGACCACGTCTATGCCGCCGCGCGCAAGGCGCTCGACGCGGACTCCGGCCAGTACGGGAGCAACCGCGGCGCCGAGGGGCTGCTGGATGCCTTCATCGGCCACCTGGACGGACTCGGCCTGGCCGGCTACACCCGCGCCAACTGCGCCACCGGCGTCGGTGCCACGCACATCCTGTACAACCTGGCCGAGGCGCTCCTGGACGAGGGCGACGGCTTCGCCTTCGCGACGCCGTACTGGACCAGCTACCTCGACATCGCCGAGATCGTCGGCGCCGACGTCCAGCTGCTGCCGTGCCCGCCCGAGCAGGTCTACAAGCTCACCCCCGCGCAGCTCGACGCCGCGCTCGCGAAGAAGCCGAAGCTGTTCCTGTTCAACAACCCGTCCAATCCGACGGGCATGGTGTACACGAAGGACGAGATCGCCGCGCTGGCCGAGGTCATCGCGCGCCATCCGGACACCTGGATCATCACCGACGACATCTACAACTCGATGGTGTTCGACGGCGTCGGCTACCACAACTTCGTGCACGTCCGCCCCGAGCTGCGCGACCGCGTGATCTTCGTCGACTCGCTGTCCAAGACCTACGGCATGCCCGGCTGGCGCGTTGGCCTCATGGCCGGCCCCGAGGTCGTGGCGCAGGCCGTGACCACGATGAATTCGAACCACATCACCAGCCTGCCGGAGGTGGTCGCCGCCGCCGCCGCCGCCGCCCTGTCGGGGCCGCAGGACGTCCCGGCCGCGCGCTGCGCCGAGTTCCAGGCCAAGCGCGACCAGGTCGTCGCCGCCCTCAACGCCATCCCGGGCGTCGTCTGCCCGGTGCCCCAGGGCGCGTTCTACGCCTTCCCCGACGTCAGCTGTGCCTTCGGCAAGTCGCATTCGGGCAAGGTGATCAACAACGACGTCGAACTCTGCGCGGCCCTGCTCGAGGCCAAGGGCGTGGCCTGCGTGCCGGGCTCCGCCTTCGGCGAGCCGCGCGGAATGCGCATCAGCTACACCTGCCCCACGCCGCAGCTGGCGCCGGGCCTGGCGCGGATCCAGGAGTTCTTCGCCGAGCTCGCCTGATCCACCTCAACGAACCCCACAGCACGCCCGGAGCCACCCCCATGAAGACCCCAGTCCGAGTTGCCGTCACCGGTGCCGCCGGCCAGATCGGCTACGCCCTACTGTTCCGCATCGCCTCGGGCGAGATGCTCGGCAAGGACCAGCCGGTCATCCTGCAGCTGCTCGAGCTGCCGCTGGAGAAGGCCCAGGCCGCGCTCCGCGGCGTGATGATGGAGCTGGAGGACTGCGCCTTCCCGCTGCTCGCCGGCATGGTCGGAACCGACGATCCGGAGGTCGCCTTCAAGGACGCCGACGTCGCCCTGCTGGTGGGCGCGCGCCCGCGCGGCCCCGGCATGGAGCGCAAGGCCCTGCTGCTCGAGAACGCCAAAATCTTCACCGCGCAGGGGGCGGCGCTGAACAGGGTCGCCAGCCGCGACGTCAAGGTGCTGGTGGTCGGCAACCCGGCCAATACCAATGCCTACATCGCCATGAAGTCGGCGCCGGACCTGCCGGCGAAGAACTTCCCCGCGATGCTGCGCCTGGACCACAACCGCGCGCTGAGCCAGCTCGCGAACAAGGCCGGCGTCGCGGTCGGCGACATCGAGAAGCTGGTCGTCTGGGGCAACCACAGCCCGACCATGTACCCGGACTACCGGTTCGCCACCGCCAGGGGCGAGTCGTTGAAGGACCGCATCGACGACGCTGACTGGAACGCCAGCGAGTTCATCCCGCAGGTGGGCAAGCGCGGCGCGGCCATCATCGAGGCCCGCGGCCTGTCGTCCGCCGCGTCGGCGGCCAATGCCGCCATCGACCACATCCGCGACTGGGTGCTGGGCTCGAACGGCAGGTGGGTCACCATGGGCGTTCCCTCGGACGGCAGCTACGGCATTCCCGAGGGCATCATCTACGGCGTGCCGGTCACCACCGCGGGGGGCGAGTACACGCGCGTCGAAGGTCTGGAGATCGACGCGTTCAGCCGCGCCGCGATGGACCGCACGCAGGCCGAACTCGAGGAGGAGCGCGCCGGCGTGGCCCACCTGCTGGGCTGAGCCCGCGCCGCCGCGTGCGCCAGGAGGCCGGGCCCGCCCCGGCCTCTTCGTTTGCGGCGGTTTAGAATGGCGGGCCCAGCACGACCCAGGACCGCCATGCCCCTGACCGACTCCGCCGGCGCGCGCTTCCGCGCCGCCCTTGCCGAAGAATCCCCGCTGCAGGTGATGGGCGCGATCACCGCCTACGCCGGACTGATGGCGAAGCGCACGGGCTACCGCGCGCTGTACCTGTCGGGAGGCGGCGTGGCCGCCAACTCGCTGGGCATGCCCGACCTGGGCATCTCGACCATGGAGGACGTCCTGGTCGACGCCCGCCGGATCGTCGAGGCGACCGGCCTGCCGCTGCTGGTCGACATCGATACCGGCTGGGGCGGGGCGTTCAACATCGCCCGCACCATCCGCAGCTTCGAGCGCGCCGGCGTGGCCGCCGTGCACATGGAGGACCAGGTGGGCCAGAAGCGCTGCGGCCACCGCCCGAACAAGGAAGTGGTGCCGAAGGGCGAGATGGTCGACCGCGTGAAGGCCGCCGTCGACGGGCGCGGCGATCCCGGGTTCGTGGTCATGGCCCGCACCGACGCCGCCGCGGTGGAAGGCATCGACGCCGCGATCGAGCGCGCCGTGGCCTACGTCGAGGCGGGCGCCGACATGATCTTCCCCGAGGCCATGAGGACGCTCGAGGACTACCGCCGCTTCAAGGAGGCGGTGAAGGTGCCGATCCTGGCGAACCTGACCGAGTTCGGTTCGACCCCGTTCTTCACCACCGACGAGCTGCGCACCGCCGGCGTGGACATCGCCCTGTACTGCTGCGGCGCCTACCGCGCGATGAACAAGGCCGCGCTCAACTTCTACGAGACCGTGCGCCGCGAGGGTACCCAGAAGAACATCATCGATACGCTGCAGACGCGCGCCGAGCTCTACGACTTCCTCGGCTACCACGACTACGAGGACAAGCTCGACCAGCTGTTCTCGAAGGACTGAGCCGCCGGCCATACCCACTGCACAATGGAGCAACCAATCACATGAGCGACACTCCCAGCACCCTGCCCAGGCCCAAGAAGTCGGTGGCCCTGTCCGGAACCGCGGCGGGCAACACCGAGCTGTGCAGCGTGGGGCGGAGCGGCAACGACCTCCACTACCGCGGCTACGACATCACCGGCTTCGCGACCACGGCGGAATTCGAGGAGGTGGCGTACCTGCTCGTGCACGGCAAACTCCCGAACCGGCACGAGCTGGCCCGCTACAAGGCGAAGCTGAAGTCGCTGCGCGGCATCCCGGCGGCGGTGAAGGCGGCGCTCGAGGAGCTGCCTCCGTCGGCGCACCCGATGGACGTGATGCGCACCGGCGTGTCGGTGCTTGGCTGCGTGCAGCCGGAGAAGGACGACCACAACCACCCCGGCGCGCGCGACATCGCCGACAAGCTGATGGCCTCGCTGGGCTCGATGCTGCTGTACTGGTACCACTTCAGCCACAACGGCCGCGTCATCGACGTGGAGACCGACGACGACTCCATCGGCGGGCATTTCCTGCACCTGCTGCACGGCGAGCCGCCGCCGGAGAGCTGGGTCCGCGCGATGCACACCTCGCTGATCCTGTACGCGGAGCACGAGTTCAACGCTTCCACCTTCACCTCGCGCGTGATCGCCGGCACCGGCAGCTACATGTACTCCTGCATCGCCGGCGCGATCGGCGCGCTGCGCGGGCCCAAGCACGGCGGTGCCAACGAGGTCGCGTTCGAGGTGCAGAAGCGCTACGACACGCCGGACGAGGCCGAGGCCGACATCCGCGAGCGCGTTGGCCGCAAGGAAGTGGTGATCGGCTTCGGGCACCCGGTGTACACCGTCGGCGACCCGCGCAACGGCATCATCAAGCAGGTCGCGAAGGACCTGTCGGAAGAGCAGGGCGACACCCGCATGTACGCGATCGCCGAGCGCCTGGAGTCGGTGATGTGGGACATCAAGAAGATGTTCCCCAACCTCGACTGGTTCAGCGCGGTGAGCTACCACATGATGGGCGTGCCGACGGCCATGTTCACGCCGCTGTTCGTGATCTCGCGCACCAGCGGCTGGAGCGCGCACGTGATCGAGCAGCGGATCGACGGCTAGATCATCCGCCCGAGCGCGAACTACACCGGCCCCGAGAACCGGGAATGGGTGCCGATGGCGGAACGCGGCTGAGCCGCGATCGGTCCGGGAACGGGAAACGGCGCCGCGGGGCGCCGTTTCCATTCCGGGGGAGGAGTCAGGCCAGGCCTTCGGCGGCGAGCGCCGCACGGACACCGGGGTCGGCGTCCATGCGTTCCTTGAACGCCGCGACGTGGTCGAGCCCGGACATGTCCACGCCGGTGACCGCTGCCCAGCGCACGGTCAGGTAGAAGTACGGATCGGCGAAGCTGCGGAATCCGGCCAGCCACTCATTGCCCGCCAGGCGCCTGTCGGCGGCCTCCATCAACTGGCGGACCAGCGTCCTCGCGGCGGTCCTGACGGCATCGTGCTGCGCTTCGCTGCCGATGTAGCGCGCGGGCGCGAAGATCGGCTTGAACGCCGGGTGCAGGTCGGAGTTGACGAAGGACAGCCAGCGGGTGGCTTCGGCCCGCTGGCGCGTGGAGCCGTCGCCGGCGAGCGCCGCCGCGGGGCGGGAATCGGCGATGTAGCCCATGATGGCGGCGTTCTGGGTGAGGACGAAATCGCCGTCGACCAGCGCGGGGACCGCGCCGGCGGGATTGATCGCCAGGAATTCCGGAGACTTCATCGCCGGGCCATCCAGGATCTCGACCTCGAACGGCCCGCCCGCCCACTGCAGGGCGATGTGCACGGCGGTCGAGCAGGCGCCCGGCTTCGAATACAGTTTCATGTGCGGCTCCATGCGCGGAAACCGCCATGATCGGCCGCGCGCGCGCCGGCTTCAAGCACGGTCGCGGGCGCCCCGTCGCGTCAGGACTTCGGCTTCAGGTTCTGCACGCGCAGGAAGGTGTGGTCGCCGATGGTCGCGACCTGGTACGCGTTGCGCCAGCTCGGGCTCGCGATCGCGTGGGCCATGAAGTGGCTGGCGCCGGGCACGACTTCCTGGCGCTCGCCGGAGGGCAGCGCCCAGTTGCGCTGCGACTCGAGCGCGATGGTGACCGCCTGCGACCAGGCCTCCGTGTTGGTGAGGCGCGTGCGCGGCGAGACGATCGTTGGCGCGAACTGCTTGCGCGCGGTGACCACGTCGCAGACCGAATCCCCCCACAGGCCGCTGTCGGTGCGGCGCAGCGCGACCTCGGCCACGGCCTTCTGGCCAAGCACCGACTGGTCGCGTGCCTCGAGGTACAGGGTGGTGCTCAGGCACAGGGAATCTGCAGCCTGCGGGGGCAGGACGGATGCCAACCACAGGATCCAGGCGAGTTTCATGACGGCTCCTTGCTCCGTTGCGCCGTACGCGCGGCAGCGGGCCGGGCCACATGGCCCGGGCCACCGCATCGCGGACGGCCTGGCGTGTTGGGGAGGGCGGCGGCACTCTCTGGCGCTTTGCTGCCCGGGCTCGAAGCCTGCCGACATCGGCAGGTCGCGCCGGTTCCGCCGAAGACGCGGCGGAGAAAGTGCGCGCAAGGTACGGCCCGGTTTCACAATCCTTGCTGAACAGGCGTTCAGCGGGCACTTGCGCCGGCGGCTACAGCAGGGCCGCCAGCCGGCAGCCCTGGTCGATCGCGCGCTTGGCGTCGAGCTCGGCCGCGACGTCGGCGCCGCCGATCACGTGGACCTCCCTGCCAGGCCCGGCCAGCTCGCCGAGCAGGTCCCGCCGCGGCTCCTGGCCCGCGCAGACCACGACGTGGTCGACGTCGAGGACGCGCGCTTCCCCGTCGATGGCCACGTGCAGCCCGGCGTCGTCGACCCGGCGGTACTCGACGCCGCCGAGCATGTGCACGCCCTTCGCGCGGAGCGTGGCCCGGTGGATCCAGCCGGTCGTCCTGCCCAGGCGCGCACCGGGCCTCCCGGCGCTGCGCTGGAGCAGCCAGACCTCGCGTGCGGCCGGCCCGGGCCGCGGGGGCTGCAGGCCGCCGGGGGTGGAGGACGTCGGATCCACGCCCCATTCCTGCATCCACCGCCTTGGATCCACGCTGGGGGACGGGCCGTCCTGGACCAGGAACGCGGCCACGTCGAAGCCGATGCCGCCCGCGCCGATGATCGCCACGCGCCGGCCCACGGCGACCCGCCCCGCCAGGACGTCCGTGTAACCGACCACCTTCGGGTGGTCGCGGCCTTCGAGGTCGATGGCCCGCGGGACCACCCCGGTGGCGACGACCACGACGTCGCTGCCCGCCAGGAGCTCCGCGGTCGCGGGCGTGCCGAGCCGCAGCTCGACCCCGGTCTCGGCGATGCGGTGCCGGAAATAGCGCAGGGTCTCGGAGAACTCCTCCTTGCCGGGGATGCGCCGCGCAAGGTTGAACTGCCCGCCGATCGCGCCGGCGGCCTCGAACAGCGTCACCGCGTGGCCGCGCCCCGCGGCCACCGTGGCGCAGGCCAGGCCGGCGGGGCCGGCTCCGACGACGGCGATCCGCCGCGGCGACGCGGCGGGCAGGTACTCGAGCGAGGTCTCGTGGCAGGCGCGCGGATTGACCAGGCAGCTCGCGATCCGGTTCTGGAAGACGTGGTCGAGGCAGGCCTGGTTGCAGGCGATGCAGGTGTTGATCGCCTCCGCGCGCCCCGAGGCCGCCTTGGCCACCCAGCGCGGGTCCGCCAGCAGCGGCCGCGCCATCGACACCATGTCGGCCTGCCCGGCGGCGAGGATCGCCTCCGCGACGTCGGGCATGTTGATGCGGTTGGTCGCGACCAGAGGAAGCGACACCTCGGGCCGGAGCCGGGCCGTCACCCCGGCGAAGGCCCCCCGCGGCACCGAAGTCGCAATGGTGGGCACGCGTGCCTCGTGCCAGCCGATGCCGGTGTTGATGATGGTCGCGCCCGCGGCCTCCACGGCGCGCGCCTGGGCCACGATCGCCGCCCAGTCGTTGCCGCCGTCGACGAGGTCGAGCATCGACAGGCGGTAGATCAGGATGAAGTCCGGACCGCAGGCCTCGCGCACCCGGCGCACGATCTCAACCGCGAAGCGCATCCGGTTGGCGACGCCGCCGCCCCAGCCGTCGCTGCGCCGGTTGGTCCGCGGCACCGTGAACTGGTTGAGCAGGTAGCCCTCGGAGCCCATGACTTCGACCCCGTCGTAGCCCGCGTCGCGCGCCAGCCGCGCGGCCGTGGCGAAGGCCTGGATCTGCCGCTCGACGCCCCGGGACGACAGCGCGCGCGGGCGGAAGGGATTGATCGGCGCCTTGAGCGCCGAGGGCGCGACCGACAGCGGGTGGTAGGCGTATCGGCCGGCGTGCAGCAGCTGCAGGCAGATCCTGGCCCCGTGTGCATGCACGGCGGAGGTGACCTGGCGGTGCCGGGCGACCTCCCCGCGGCGGGTCAGCTTCCCGGCGAAGGGCTTCAGCCATCCGGAAATGCTCGGCGAGAAGCCGCCGGTGACCATCAGCCCGACTCCTCCCGAGGCCCGCTCGGCGAAGTACGCGGCGAGCCGCGGGAAGTCGCGCGCGCGGTCCTCGAGGCCGGTGTGCATCGATCCCATCAGGACCCGGTTGGGGAGGGTGGCGAACCCGAGGTCGAGGGGAGCCATCAGGTGCGGATAGGGCGACGGGTCGGACATCGGCATTCGCTGGCGTATGGAGCCCCCACCATGAACGGTCGCCGCGGCTCCGGCAAGCCATGCGCGCGCGGGCCGCCAAATGTTAGTCGAACGTTAACGCCGGCTTCACATCCCCGAACCTAACCTGCGCCCTGATGGCGGCCCCGGGTGGCGGCTGTCCCCCCACAACGTGACGCGGTCCCCCGGCGTCCGCCGGCGCCGCCACCATTCGAAGGAGCGACACTCATGATGAACAAGAAGTTGCTGTGTGCAGCGCTGCTTGCCGGCCTTGCGGTGACCCACGCGGCTTCGGCGCAGGAGTTCGACGATCGCTGGTACCTGACCGCGGGCGCCGGCTACAACATGCAGGACAGCGATCGCGACACGCGCGACGCGCCGTTCGGCACGCTGGGCGTGGGCAAGTTCATCTCGCCGCTCTGGTCGCTCGACGCCGAGCTGAACTACCAGAACCCGGAGAAGGATGCCAACCGGGACCTCAACTGGAGCCAGTACGGCATCTCGCTGGACCTGCGCCGCCACTTCGTGGTCGACGGCCGCAGCTGGAACCCGTACGTGCTGGCGGGCGTCGGCTACCAGCGCTCCGAGGAAGAGTACGACGCCTTCCCGAACCCGGTCTCGCCCGGCGAGCGCGAGGAGGGCAACTTCGCGGCCAAGGTCGGCGTCGGCGCGCAGGGCAACCTGGGCCGCGTCGCGATCCGCACCGAGCTGGCCTACCGCGCCGACTTCGATGACCGCAGCGTCAATGCGCCGCAGGAAGACTGGTTCGGCGACGTCCTGGCCTCGGTCGGCGTGGTGATCCCGCTCGGCCCCGAGCCGACGGCTCCGGTCGCTCCGGCGCCGCCGCCGGCGGCCCCGAGCTGCGCCGACATGGACAGCGACGGCGACGGCGTGAACGACTGCGACGACCGCTGCCCGGATTCGCAGCCCGGCCAGACGATCGGTCCGGACGGCTGCCCGGTGCCGGTGTCGATCGACCTGAAGGGCGTGAACTTCGACTTCGACAAGTCGACGCTGCGTCCGGACGCGGTTTCGATCCTGAACGAGGCCATCGAGATCCTGAAGCGCTACCCCGACCTGCGCGTCGAGGTTGCCGGCCACACGGACTCGAAGGGCACCGATGCCTACAACCAGGCCCTGTCGGAGCGCCGCGCGTCGGCGGTGTACGACTACCTGACCTCGAACGGCATCGACGCCTCGCGCCTGGTGGGCCCGAACGGCTATGGCGAGAGCCGCCCGATCGCGCCGAACACCAACGACGACGGTTCGGACAACCCCGAGGGCCGTGCGATCAACCGCCGCACGGAGCTGAACGTCCAGAACTGAGGACGGCAGCACACCGCGACACCACGAAGCCCGGCCCAGCGCCGGGCTTCGTGCATTCCGGGACTGGTACACTCGCAGGCCGGCAACGAGAGGGTGGCGACATGAAACATGCGGCTTGGCTTGTGGCAGCGGCGGGCCTGGTCGCCCCCGGCCTGGCAGGGGCGGCGGTGGACTGCGCCAACCTCCCCACCGCGGGCGCGACCCAGCAGCGGGTCACCGTGCTCGCGCCCCTGGCCACCGAACTGGTGGCTCCGTCCTACATGCTCGGCGCCGGCAGCGGCGTCCTGGGCCACGCCTATGACGAATCGCAGACGGTCGACGAGGTCCTGCTGCGCCGGCGCATCGAGAGCTGCCGCAACGTGGCCTACGCGCCCCCGGCCGGCGTCGCGGACCCGAACGATCCCGCCGCGTACAAGCCCCGGACAGAATTCGACAACGGCCCCTGGCGCTTCGACATGAACCAGAATGGCCGGCGCATGACCGCCGACGAGTTCGACGCCTGGATGAAGGCGCGCGGCGTGCGGGTCGCGCGCGGCGCCGCGCCGGCGGCCGCGCCGCCCGCCGCACCCGCCGGGGCGCCCGCGTCGGACGCTCCGGCCGCGGAACCGCCGGCCGAAGGCTCCGACCCCCGCTGACCGGGGGCCGGCGCGCCCCGGGGCGCCGGCGCAGCCCTTGATGACGCCAAGCTCGCGGCCGATGCGGACGAAGGCGTCGACCGCCCGGTCCAGGTGCTCCCGCGTGTGCGCGGCCGAGAGCTGGGTGCGGATGCGCGCCTGGCCCTGGGGCACCACCGGGAAGAAGAAGCCGATCGCGTAGATGCCCTCTTCGAGGAGGCGCTCCGCGAAGCGCTGCGCCAGCGGCGCGTCGTACAGCATCACCGGCGTGATCGGATGCACTCCGGGCTTGAGGTCGAAGCCGGCCTCGGCCATGCGCTCGCGGAAGTAGGCGGTATTCCGCGCCAGCTGCTCCCGCAGCCCGCCGGCCGCGTCGAGCATCTGGAATGCCTTCGTCCCCGCCGCCACGACGTGCGGCGGCAGCGAGTTCGAGAACAGGTAGGGCCGCGACCGCTGGCGGAGCAGTTCGATGACCTCGGCCCGCCCGGTCGTGAAGCCGCCCAGCGCGCCGCCCATGGCCCTGCCCAGGGCGCCGGTGATGATGTCGATCCGGTCCAGCACCCCCTTGACCTCGGCCGAACCGCGGCCGGTCGCACCGATGAACCCGGTGGCGTGGCATTCGTCGATGTGCACCAGCGCGTCGTACTTCGCGGCCAGGGCGGTGATCCCGTCGAGCGGCGCGATGAAGCCGTCCATCGAGAACACGCCGTCGGTGGTGATCATGATGGTCCGCGCGCCGTCGGCGCGGGCCTGCTGCAGCTGCTTCTCGAGGTCCGCCAGGTCGCAGTTGGCGTAGCGGTAGCGCTTCGCCTTGCACAGGCGCACGCCGCCGATGATCGAGGCATGGTTCAGCGCGTCGCTGACCACCGCGTCGCCTTCGCCGAGGAGCGGCTCGAACAGGCCGCCGTTGGCGTCGAAGCAGGCGGCGTAGAGGATGGTGTCCTCCTTGCCGAAGAAGTCGGCGATCGTGCGCTCGAGCTCCTTGTGCAGGTCCTGGGTCCCGCAGATGAAGCGGACCGAGGCCATGCCGAATCCGTGGGTGTCGAGCGCGTCGCGCGCGGCGGCGATGATGTCCGGATGATCGGCCAGGCCGAGGTAGTTGTTGGCGCAGAAGTTCAGCACCGTGCGGCCGTCGGCGAGTTCGATCTCGGCCGACTGCGGGCTGGTGATGATGCGCTCGGCCTTGAACAGGCCCGCCTCGCGGATGGCGTCGAGTTCTTCGGCGTAACGCCGGATGGTCGCGGGGCTGCTGCTCATGTGGGGATCCTCTGTTGGGGCCGCCATATGGTAGCCGCTGGGTCGCGGGGCGACGCGCTCCACCCGGAGCCGACAGCCCTGGCTGCTCGCCAACAAGGAACCCGAAAAGAAAACGCCCCGGATCAACCGGGGCGCGCAGTCCTTACCAGCTGAGGACGACCTTGCCCGACTTGCCGGATTCCATCAGGTCGAAGCCCTTCTGGAACTCGTCCGCCGGAAGCTGGTGGCTGAGCACCTTGTGCAGCGGGAAGCCCGAGAGCACCAGTTGGGTCATCTTGTACCAGGTCTCGTACATGCGACGGCCGTAGATGCCCTGCACCGTGAGTCCCTTGAAGATGACCCGGTCCCAGTCGATGCCCGCGCCGCGCGGCAGGAGGCCGAGCAGGGCGACTTTGCCGCCGTGGTACATGAAGTCGAGCATGTCGTTGAACGCCGCCGGATTGCCGCTCATCTCCAGGCCGACGTCGAAACCGTCCATGTGCAGCTCGGACATGACCTCCTTGACCGAGGTCCTGCCGACGTTGACCACGCGCGTCGCGCCCATGTCCGCGGCCAGCTTCAGCCGGAAGTCGTTGACGTCGGTGACCACGACGTTGCGGGCGCCGATGTGCTTGCAGATGCCGGCGGCCATCACCCCGATCGGGCCGGCGCCGGTGATCAGCACGTCCTCGCCGACCACGTCGAACTCCAGCGCGCAGTGCGCCGCGTTGCCGTAGGGGTCGAAGAACGCGGCCAGCTCGGAGGGCACCTGGTCCGGGATCGGCCACAGGCTGCTGGCCGGGACGGCGATATACTCGGCGAAGGCGCCGGCGCGGTTGACGCCGATGCCGGTGGTGTTCAGGCACAGGTGCTGGCACCCGGCCCGGCAGTTGCGGCAGTGGCCGCAGACGATTTTG
>JAAZHF010000139.1 GCA_012510865.1 Gammaproteobacteria bacterium | reverse complement strand
GGCTCGCCATGCTCCAGCACCACTTCTTCACCGCCTGGATCCCGGGCGCGAACGACGAGGTCACGGTTTCCCTGCAGACCACCACCGGCGCCACCGGCGCGCCCCAGTACCTGATCCGCGAGGTCGGACCCGGCCTGGCCGTCGCCCCCGGCGCCGAGGCCACCACCAGCGCCCGCCTCTGGGTCGGCCCGAAGCTGGTCGGCCAGATCAAGGCGCAGCAGGTGCCCGGCCTCGACCGCGCGGTCGACTACAGCCGCTTCGCCCTGTTCGCCTTCCTCGGCGAGGGCCTGTTCTGGATCCTCGACAAGCTCCACGGCCTGTTCCAGAACTGGGGCTGGTCGATCATCGGCCTGGTGCTGGTGGTCAAGGCGGTGATGTACCCGCTGTCCAAGGCCCAGTACCAGTCGATGGCGAAGATGCGCCGCTTCCAGCCGCGCATCCAGCAGCTCAAGGAGCGCTACGGCGACGACAAGCAGAAGTTCCAGGTCGCCATGATGGAGCTGTACAAGAAGGAGAAGATCAATCCCGTGGGCGGCTGCCTGCCGGTGCTGCTGCAGATGCCGATCTGGCTCGCGCTGTACTGGGTTCTGCTGGAGTCGGTCGAGCTCCGCCACGCGCCGTGGATCGGCTGGATCCAGGACCTGACCGCGCGCGACCCCTGGCTGATCCTGCCGGTGCTCAACATCATCGTGATGTGGTCGACGCAGAAGCTCACGCCGATGGTCGGCATGGATCCGATGCAGCAGAAGATGATGCAGCTGATGCCGCTCGTGTTCGGCGTCTTCATGATCTTCTTCCCGTCGGGCCTGGTGCTGTACTGGGTCACCAACGGCGCGCTCGGCCTGCTGCAGCAGTGGTGGCTGATCCGCAAGTACGCGGAGCCGGCGCCGGCCAGGGCCACCGCCTCCGGCGACTGACCGGGCGCGGGGCGGCCATGGCCACCGGCACCATCGTCGCGGTGGCGACGCCCCCGGGCAGCGGCGGCGTCGGCATCGTCCGCCTTTCCGGTCCCGGCGCCCGCGCCATCGCGCGCGAGGTCTGCGGGCGGTCGCTGCGCCCGCGCCATGCCCACCACGTGCGCTTCCGCGATGCCGCCGGCGACGCGATCGACGACGGCATCGCCCTGCTGTTCGCCGCGCCGGCCAGCTACACCGGCGAGGACGTCGTGGAACTGCAGGGACACGGCAGCCCGGTGCTGCTGCAGGCCCTGGTCGCGCGCTGCTGCGGGCTCGGCGCGCGGATGGCGCGGCCGGGCGAGTTCACCGAACGCGCCTTCCTCAACGGCCGCCTCGACCTCGCGCAGGCGGAAGCGGTCGCCGACCTGATCGCCGCCGCCGACCTCACCGCGGCCCGCGCCGCCCGGCGCTCGCTGGACGGCCGCTTCTCACGTCGCGTCGAGGACCTGGCCGAGGCCCTGGTCGCGATCCGCGTGCACGCCGAGGCCGCGATCGATTTCGCCGACGAGCCCCTGGAGACGCTGGGCGGCGCGGAGCTTTCCGCGCGCCTTGGCGCCGCGCGCGCCGGACTTGCCGCCCTGCTGGCCGAGGCCGATCGCGGCCGGCGCCTGCGCGACGGCCTGCACGCGGTGATCGTCGGCCCGCCGAACGCCGGCAAGAGTTCCCTGCTCAACGCGCTGGCGGGAAGCGAGCGGGCGATCGTCACCGACGTCGCCGGCACCACGCGCGACCTGCTGCGGGAGACGGTCCACGTCGACGGCGCCGCGCTGACGCTGGTCGACACCGCGGGCCTGCGCGCCGGCGGCGATGCGATCGAGCGCGAGGGCATGCGCCGGGCGCGCGCCGAGCTGGAGCGCGCCGGCCTCGCGATCGCGGTGCTCGACGCGCGCGACCCGGGGGCGGGCCGCGCCGCGCTCGCCGCCGACCTCGAAGGCGCGCCGCAGGTGCTCTGGCTGCACAACAAGGCCGACCTGCTGCCGGCCGGCGCGCCTCCGCCCCCCGAGGGCGAGCTGCGGCTGTCGGCGCGCACGGGGCAGGGCATGGAGGCGCTGCACGCGCGCCTGCACGCGCTCGTGGTCGGCGACGGGGGGGCGCCGACCGAGGGCGAATTCACCGCGCGCGCGCGCCACGTCGATGCGCTGCGTCGCGCGGCGCTGGACCTCGAGGCCGCGGCCGCGGCGCTCGAGGGCGAGACGCTCGAGCTCGCCGCGGAATCACTTCGTGACGCGCATCACGCTTTGGGGGAAATCACCGGCCGCATGGGCGCCGACGACCTGCTGGGGCAGATCTTTTCGCGCTTCTGCATCGGAAAATAGCGCGGGTTCCGCGCCGTGCGGTGTTGACAAACCGCCGCGCGTGTCGCGTCCTAGGCACTCGTGCGCATCCGCACACCAGGGGGAGTACCAATCGATGTCCTTGAACAAGCATGCCTCCGCGCGCCCGGTCCTGCCTCGGCTGGCCCTGGCGGCGGCACTGATCCTCGCCATTGCCGCATGCGGCAAGGATGAGCAGGCGCCCGGCGCCGGGGCCGGCGCCGGACCCGACGCCGCCCAGGCCGCGGACGCGGCGCCGGACGCCGCCGGCCAGGTGGCGGCGCAGGCCGACGCGCTGGCGGCGCTCGATGCCGACGAGCTGCGCGAGCGCGGCCGGGCCGCCTACGCCGAGAGCCGCCTGTACGCACCGGCCGGCGACAACGCCCTCGAGTACTACCTCGCCCTGCGCGGGAAGTCGCCCGGCGACGCCGCGGTCGCCAGCGCGCTGACCGACCTGATGCCGATGCTGGTGATCGCCACCGAGCAGGCGCGCGACCGCGAGGACTTCGACGAGGCCGGACGCCTGGCCGCCCTGGTCGCGCGCGCCGATGCCAACCACCCGGCGCTGTCGCGGCTGCAGGCCACCATCGCCAGCGCGCAGGAGGCCGCGCAGCGCCGCATCGCCCAGCAGGCGCTCAACGCCGAGCAGGAGGCCGAGCGCCAGCGCCTGCTCGCGGTGGAACGCGAGCGCGCCCAGGCGGAGGAGCAGCGCCTCGCCGCCCAGCGGCTCGCCGAGCAGCAGCAGGCGGCCGAGCGCGAAGCCGCCGACCGCGCCGAGGCCGACCGCCTTGCCGCCGAGCGTCGCGCCGCGGAGCAGCGCGCCGAGGAGCAGCGGCGCGCCCAGCAGGCCGCGGCACCGGCCCAGGCACCGGCGGCCGCGCCGACGCTGCGGCCGCTGAGCACGCCCGCGCCGACCTATCCGGTGGACGCGCTGCGCGCCTCGCAGTCGGGCGAGGTCCAGGTCGAGTTCACCGTCGCGCCCGACGGCAGCGTCAGCGACGCCAGGGTGGTGCGCGCCGATCCGCCGCGCGTGTTCGACCGCGCCGCGGTCGCGGCCGTCCGCCGCTGGCGCTTCGAGCCGGTGCCCGAGCCGGTCACCACCCGGCGCACGATCGCGTTCAGTCCCGGCGGCTGAGTCGCGCACGCGCGCCGCGTGCGTCCCGAACGCAAGGCCCGGCCATCCGGCCGGGCCTTTGCTTTGTCCCTTTGCCGGCCGGTCAGGCCGAGATGGCGAGCTTCTCGCTGTGGTACAGGCGCGCCGCGAGCAGCCAGAGCACGAGCGCCAGCCCGAAGCCGGAACCGAAGTACACCAGCCATTCCATCGGCTCGATCCACTCCGAGCGCACCAGCTTCAGCACCATCTGGTTCTGCGCCAGGAACGGCACCGCGAACTGCCACAGCTGCTCCTTCACCGGGCTCACCATCAGCACGACGGTCGGCAGGATCGGCAGCAGGATGAGCACGCTCATGTAGCTCTGCGCTTCCTTGACCGACTTCACGCTGGCCGAGATCAGGGTCAGCAGCGTGCAGCCGACCAGCACGATCGGCGCCAGGACCAGCAGCAGCATCGCCAGCAGCCGCGGCGTCATCGACACCATCTGCATCGCGCGCGGCCCCAGTGCCAGGGTGGCGGCGACCGCGCCCAGCATCAGCACCAGGCCGAGCAGGCCTAGCACCGTCGCTGCCAGGATCTTGCCGCTCATCAGCGCGCTGCGCGAGCCTGGCGTGGCCAGCAGCGGCTCCAGCGACTGCCGTTCGCGCTCGCCCGCGGTGACGTCGATCACCATGTAGGCGCCGCCGATGAAGCCGGTGAAGATCAGGATGTAGGGCAGGAACATCAGGATCATCCCGCGCTTCGACTCCGGGGTGGCCACGTCGCGGCGGGCCGCGAGCACCGGCAGGGCGGCCTCGGGGCTGATGCCGCGGCTGACCAGCCGCAGCGCGCCGACCTGCTGCCCGTACTGGCCGATCGCCTCGCGCACGCGCGCCACCGGGATCTGCGAATCCTGCCGCGAGGAGTCGTACAGGATCTCGACCGTCGCCATGCGGCTCTGCCGCCACCGCTCCGGGAAATCGGCCGGGATGCGGAGCACCACGTCGTGCTCCTGTTCGCGCAGCGCGCGCTCCGGATCGGCCGGTGGATCGATCGCGCGGATGTCGCGTCCGCCGAGGTGGCGCACCAGGCTCGGCGCGTGCCCGGCCCCGATCACCGGCAGGTCGAGGACGGATTCCAGCTGGGTGCGCGCGCGCTTCTCGGCCATCGCCCCCATGCCGAGGATCAGCACGGGGAACAGCAGCGGGCCCATGAGCAGGCCGAGCACCACCGTGCGGCGGTCGCGGAACAGGTCGACCAGTTCCTTCCAGGCGACGGTCAGCAGGGTCTTCAGGAACAGCTTCATGCCGACAGTCCCTCCTCGGTGCCGATCAGCGCCACGAAGGCGTCCTCCAGGTTGTCCGTGCGCGCCTGCGCACGCAGTTCGTCCGGGGTCCCGGTGGCGCGCACCTCGCCCTGGGCGATGATCACGATCCGGTCGCAGAGCGCGGCCACCTCCTGCATGATGTGGCTGCTGAAGATCACGCAGCGGCCCTGCGCCCGCAGCTCCTGCAGGAAGGCGCGCAGGCCGCGGGTGGTCATCACGTCCAGGCCGTTGGTGGGTTCGTCCAGGATCACGTTGCGCGGCGAGTGCACCAGCGCGCGCGCGATCGCGGTCTTGGTCCGCTGGCCCTGCGAGAAGCCCTCGGTGCGGCGGTCGAGGAAATCCTCCATCTCGAGCCTGCGCGCCAGCCCGGCGATGCGCTCGGCGATGGTCGCCTCGTCGAGCCCGTGCAGGCGGCCGAAGTAGGCGATGTTCTCGCGCGCGGTCAGCCGCTTGTACACGCCGCGGGCGTCCGGCAGCACGCCCAGCGTGCGGCGCACGGCGGTGGCTTCGCGCCCGGCGTCGAGGCCGTCGACGCGGACGCTCCCGCGGTCGGGCGACATCAGCGTGTACAGCATGCGCAGCGTGGTGGTCTTGCCGGCGCCGTTGGGGCCGAGCAGCCCCGTGATCTCGCCGTCGCGGGCCTCGAAGCTGACGCCGCGCACCGCGTGCACCGGCCCGGCCTTGGCCTTGAAGCTCTTGTGCAGGTCGTGGACCTCGATCATGTCAGGGCTCCCAGCCGTAGTAGCCGGCGAACGGCGCCGCCGGGACCAGGCGCTCGAGGCAGCTGGCGTCGATGTCCCGCGCGTCGGCGCGCTCGATGAACTGCGCGAACAGCTTGGGCATGCAGCCCGCGGCGATGACGTTGTGTCCCTGCCCGGGCGCGACCAGGTGGCGCCCCCGCGGCAGGTGCGAGACGACCTCGTCGCCGTAGCGCGGCGGCGTGACCGGGTCGAACTCGCCGCTGATCGCGAGCACCGGCAGGTCGCCGGTGAGCGGGTCGCGGAAGCCCTCCACGCGCGGCGCGGTGGGCCAGGCCTCGCACTGGGCGATGAACAGCTCGACGATCTGGTTGCCGATCACGCTGTCTTCGTCCTCCGGCGTGGCGGCCATCTCCGCGGCGTCCTCGCTGCAGCCCACCGACAGCTGCATGCCGTGCGCGATGGCCTCGCCGAGCGAGCCGGAGAGCATCCGCGACTGCGCCAGCAGCGGTGCATAGCGGCCCTCGCTGGCGTCGTGCAGGAGCAGCGGCAGGGTCGCGGCGGCCGCGGGCTGGTAGGAATACATGCGCAGCAGCCCGGCGAGGTGCTGGAAGCCAGGGCTCTCCTCCATCCACTCGCCGCTGACCGGATCGCGGAAGGTCACCGGCGGGATGCCGCCGGCCTCGAGCGCGGCGCGGACGGCGGGCAGCTGCAGCGACGGGTCGCCCAGGTTGCCGACGCAGGCCGGCTCCGCGCGGCAGCGGGCGAACTGTTCCTCCAGCGCCGCCTCCAGGTTCCGCGCATGCTCCTGGCCCAGCACCATCGACATCGGCGCGACGCCGTCGAGCAGCACCGTCCGCGTCGACGCGGGATAGGTCTTGGCGTACTGCTGCGCCACGCGGGTCCCGTACGAAATGCCCATCAGGTTGAGCTGCGGGGCCTCCAGCGCGATGCGCACCAGCTCCAGGTCGCGCACGTGGTCCATCGTCGCATAGCGCCGCAGGTCGCTGTCCGCGGACAGCGCGTCGCGGCAGCGCTCGGCGAAGGCCCGCATGGCCCCGGGCGAAGCGTCGTCCTCGGGGCCGAAGGCGGGCTCGCCGTCCGCGTTCCTGCAGTGCAGCGGGTGCGAGCCGCCGGTCCCGCGCGCGTCGACCAGCAGCACGTGGCGGTTGCGCCGGACGTCCTTGAAGGCGGGGTCCAGCTGCGCGTAGGTCTCCAGCGCCGACTGGCCCGGTCCGCCCGCGATCATGATCACCGGGTCGGGTTCGGCCTGGCCCGTGGCCGGGACGAGCGCGACCGCCAGCTCGATCCGCCGGCCGCCGGGCGCGTCGTGGTCCTCGGGGACCGGGACCGTGGCGCACTGCGCCTCGACCGCAGCCGCGCCGACCGCGCTGAGCGAGCAGGATTCGAAGTCGATGGTACCCATGCGCAGGCGGCCGGCGTCCGCGGCTGCTTCGCTGCCGGCGGGATTGCAGGCTGCAAGCGCCAGCGCCAGTGCCGCGCCAAGCAGGCCGGCGAACGTGGCAGGAGGTTGTCTCATTCGTTGTCCCCGTGCTGGAAGAAGGTCGGAACCCGGCCGGCGGGAAGGCGCCGGGGAGGTGCTACTTGCTGCTCACGTACTTCTCGCGCCGGATGCGCGGCACCGGCAGGCCATGTCCCTTCAGCGCCTCGAAGCAGGCGTCGACCATGTCCGGGTTGCCGCAGAGGTAGGCGATGTCGCCGGACGGCGAGGGCGCCAGCTCGTCCAGGAACTGCTGGACGTAGCCGTGGCGCACGTCGGGATGGTCCTGCGCCGACCCGGGCTCCGGCAGCACGCGCGAGAAGCAGGGCATGAACCGGAAGCCGGGGTGCGCCTCGGCGAAGGCGCGGAACTCGTCGCCGTACAGGAGCTCCTCGGGCGAGCGGGCGCCGAACAGGAGCACCGCCTCCACGCCGCGCGCGGCCATGGCGCGCTCCAGCAGCGGCAGCATCGCGCGGTACGGGGTCACCCCGGTGCCGGTGCCGACCAGCAGGTAGCGGCGGTTGTCGTCCCCCGGCTGCAGGCAGAAGCGGCCGAAGGGGCCGCTGGCCTGGACCGTGCCGCCGATGGGCAGGTTCTCGAACAGCGCGGTGGCCGCGCCGCCGGGCACGTAGCTGACCGCGATCTCCACCGCCTCGCCCGGGCCCATCGCGTGGTCGTGGATGGTCGCCAGCGAGTAGCTGCGCCGCGTCGGCGTGCCGTCGGCGTAGGTGAAGTGCACCTGCAGGAACTGGCCCGGGATGAAGTCCAGGGGCAGCCCGTCGGCGCGCGTGAACACGAGGTGGGCGACGGTAGGCGCCAGCATCCGGCGCGAAACCAGCTTGAGTGGGAACAGGGCGGGCACCTTGGAACGGACCATTGCCGGGCCGCGGCCCGCAGGGCTCCTATAATACCGCTCCCCGCCGCGACCTCGCGCGGCAATGGAGCCCCGATGAACCAGGCCGCCACGCCCGCCGCGCTGTCGGTACGGGACCTTCGCAAGACCTACGACAACGGCGTCGAGGCGCTCAAGGGCGTCTCGCTCGACGTCGTCCCCGGCGACTTCTACGCCCTGCTCGGCCCCAACGGCGCCGGCAAGTCCACCCTGATCGGCATCGTCTCCTCCCTGGTCAACAAGACCTCGGGCGACGTGCGCGTGTTCGGCGTCGACCTGGCCGCCGAGCGCGACCGTGCGATGCGCCTGCTCGGCCTGGTGCCGCAGGAAATCAACTTCAACATGTTCGAGAAGCCGCTCGACATCCTGGTCAACTACGCCGGCTTCTACGGCATCCCGCGCGCCGAGGCGGTCGCCCGCGCCGAGGAGGAGCTGCGCGCGGCGCAGCTGTGGGACAAGGCCGGGAAGATGAGCCGCACGCTCTCGGGCGGCATGAAGCGCCGGCTGATGATCGCGCGCGCGATGATGACCCGGCCCAGGCTGCTGATCCTCGACGAGCCCACAGCCGGCGTCGACATCGAGATCCGCCGCGGCATGTGGCAGACCCTGCGCCGGATCAACGCCAGCGGCACCACCATCATCCTCACCACGCACTACCTCGAGGAGGCGGAGAACCTGTGCCGCAACCTCGCGATCATCGACCACGGCCGCATCGTCGAATCCGGGCCGATGCGCTCGTTGCTCGCGAAGCTCGACGTCGAGGGCTTCCTGTTCGACGTCGAGGACGACCTGCCGGCCCGGCTTCCGGAGATCCCGGGCGCCGAGGTGCGGGCGGTGGACGCGCACACGCTCGACGTCGACATGCCGCGCGCGATGGACCTCAACCGCGTGTTCGCGGCGCTCGACGCCGCCGGCATCCGGGTGCGCTCGATGCGCAACAAGTCCAACCGCCTGGAAGAGCTCTTCGTGCGCATGACCGGCGCGCCGGGCGCCACGGGCCCGGCGGCGGGGGAGGCGGCATGAGCGCTCCGGTTCCAGCGGCCGCGGCGCCGTCCGTGCTGCGCGCCAACATGGTCGCCCTGGGCACCGTCGCCCGCCGCGAAGTGATGCGCATCCTGCGCATCTGGAGCCAGACCCTGGTGCCGCCGGCGATCACGATGACGCTCTACTTCCTGATCTTCGGCGGCCTGATCGGCAGCCGCATCGGGACCATGGACGGCATCACCTACATGGACTTCATCGTCCCCGGCCTGGTGATGATGAGCGTGATCCAGAACAGCTACGGAAACATCTCGTCGAGCTTCTTCGGCGCCAAGTTCGGCCGCCACGTCGAGGAGCTGCTGGTCAGCCCGATGCCGCCCTGGGTGATCCTGGGCGGCTACGTGGCCGGGGCGGTGATGCGCGGGCTGATGGTCGGCGTGATCGTGCTCTGCATCGCCATGCTGTTCACCACGGTGCGCATCCCGCATCCGTGGGTGACGCTGTCGACGGTGCTGCTGGGCGCGACCATCTTCTCGCTGGCCGGCTTCGTCAACGCCGTGTTCGCGAAGAAGTTCGACGACGTCGCCATCGTGCCGATCTTCATCCTGACCCCGCTGACCTACCTGGGCGGCGTGTTCTACTCGGTGCGGCTGCTGCCCGGCTGGGCGGAAACGCTGACCCACGCCAACCCGATCTTCTACATGGTCAACGCCTTCCGCTTCGGCCTGCTCGGGCAGAGCGACGTGCCGCTGTGGGTGGCCTACGCGCTCATGCTGGCCTTCGTGGCGGTGCTGGGCGCGCTCGGCCTGTGGCTGCTCAGGAAGGGCGTGGGCCTGCGCAGCTGAGGACGCCGGCCCGACCGCCCCGCCTCCCGCGGCTTCACTCGTCGCGCTTGAGCGTCAGGTAGGCGACGCTCCACTGCAGCGGGTCGTCGGTGTTGTTGTCCTGGAAGAAGACGTCGCCGCCGCCGCTGCCGTTCACGCCCAGGCCAAGCAGGTGGTGGTCGCTGTTGGTGAACGTGAACTCGAAGCCCTGGAGCGCTTCGATGCGGCGGGGCGGGCGCTGGCGGCGCTGCTCGTGGCTGCCGGCCAGCGCCCCCTTGCGCTCGATCCACGCGTTGGGGATCCAGGCGTACTGCACCTGGACCCGGTATCCGCGGTATTGGCCGGCCTTCGCGTTGATGGCCCGCGCCACGGCGCCGGTGCCGGCGACCACGGTCGAGGATTCGAGCAGGCCCGGCAGCGGGACCACGGTGCTGGCGAGTGCGGCCCCGAGGGTGGCTTCCAGGCCGCGGAAGTCCATGCCCTGGTCGTCGGTCAGCGACACCTGGATGGCATTGCGCTCGGGGACCAGCCAGATGCCGATGTTGCGCAGGTTGGCGTCGGTGCCGTCGGTGCGCCGGAACTCGAAGCCCGACAGCACCAGGGTCGAGTCGGCCCTGGCGCGCCCCGGCAGCGGGATCTCGAACTTGCCGCCGCCGTCCGCGGTGACCTGTTCCACGCGGACGCCCGGGAGGGCGAGCAGGCGCGCGGTGCCGCTGAAAGGATCGTCGCCGTTGCGGTCGCCCAGGATGAGCTGCGCGAAACGCTCCTCGCCCAGCACGCCGATGCGGCGCAGCTTGTGGTCGCCGTTGTCGAAGCGCAGCTCGAAGCCGTTGAGGGCCCAGCCTCCCGCGAGCGGCTGGTCGAGGGCGGCACGGCCGCTGTCGCGAAGCCCCCTGTTGCCGGCGCGATGGAGCTGGAGCGCCCCGGCGGCCGGCTGCGGGACAAGGATCCGGGCCGGAGTCCGCAGCGCTTCCGAGGGGGGCAGCTGTAGCTTTGACGGTGCGGTGGCCGGCTCCCTGGCGCGGTCCTGCGGGGGCGGCGTGACCCGCGTCTGCGCCAGCGCGGTGGACGACGCGGACATGCCCACGAGCAGGGCGATGGCCAGGGCCGGGCGGTGGAACATTGGAACGCGCATGACCTTCTCCATGTCGGGGCGATGCCCGGGACCTACGGGAAAACCGCGCCGGGACGGCCTCGCCCCCGGCAGCGCGCCTCAGGCGACGCCGGGCAGGCGGAAGAACGCGCGCGTGGTGGCCGTGGCGCTGGCCGCGGTCACCTCGACGGCCTCGCCGCGGTCGCGCGCCAGTTCCTCCACGATGTGCGGCAGGAACCCCGGCTCGTTGCGCCGATGCTTCGGCATCGGCCGGAGCGTCCGCGGCAGCAGGTAGGGCGCGTCGGTTTCGACCATCAGCCGGTCGGCCGGGATCCCGCCGACGATCTCCCGCAGGTGCCGGCCCCGGCGTTCGTCGCACAGCCATCCCGTGATGCCGATGTGCCAGTCGCGGTCGAGGCAGTCGAAAAGCTCCTCGCGCGTGCCGGTGAAGCAGTGCACCACGGCCGGCCCGATCCGGCCCTCGAAGTCCTTCATGATCGCGATGAAGTCCGCGTGCGCGTCGCGCTGGTGCAGGAACAGCGGCTTGCCCGTGTCCGCCGCGATCTCGAGCTGGCGCTCGAAGGCCCTGCGCTGCGCCGGGCGCGGGGAGAAATCCCGGAAGTAGTCCAGCCCGGTCTCGCCGACGGCGACCACCTCGGGGTGGGCGTGCAGCGCGCGCATCTCGGCGTCGCACTCGGCGGTGTAGTCGCTCGCGTGGTGCGGGTGCACGCCGGCGGTGGCGAACCACTCGCCGGGCCGGGTGCGGGCGAGTTCCAGCGCCAACGGGGAGTGCTCGCGGCTGGCGCCGGTGAGCACGGCCTGGACGACGCCGGCGTCGCGGGCGCGCTGCCAGACCTGGTCGCGGTCGTGGTCGAAGCTGTCGTGGGTGAGGTTGAGGCCGATGTCGATGAGATCCATGGCGGCATTGTAGGTGGGGCTGCTCGTGGCCATCCCCCCTGCGTGCGCGACGGGCGGCGAGGCCCCGGCCGGAGCCGCCGTATCCTTGTGCGGATGCAGGAACCCGGGTTTCCCATTGATGAGCTGCTGCCGGCGATCCGCGAATCGCTGGCGGCGCATCCGCGCCTGGTGCTCGAGGCCCCGCCGGGCGCGGGCAAGACCACCCGGGTGCCGCTGGCGCTGCTGGATGCGCCGTGGCTCACGGGGCGGCGGATCGTGATGCTGGAGCCGCGGCGGGTCGCGGCGCGCGCGGCGGCGGGATTCATGGCGGCGTCGCTGGGGGAGGAGGCTGGGGAGACGGTCGGCTACCGCATCCGCTTCGAGAACCGCGTGTCGGCAGCGACGCGGATCGAAGTGGTGACCGAAGGCATCCTCACGCGCATGCTGCAGGATGACCCGCTGCTCGAGGGCGTCGGCGCCCTGCTCTTCGACGAGTTCCACGAGCGCCACCTGGCCGCCGACCTCGGCCTCGCGCTGGCCCTGGACGTGCAGGCCGGGCTGCGCGGCGACCTGCGGATCGTGGTCATGTCGGCGACGCTCGACGGCGAGCGGCTCGCGACGTTCCTGGACGCGCCGCGGCTGGCGAGCGCCGGGCGCAGCTTCCCGGTGGAGGTGGCGCACTTCCCGGCGCGGCGCGAGGAGGCGCTGGAGCACCAGCTGCGGCGCGCGGTGGAACAGGCGCTGGAGCGGCATCCGGGCGACGTGCTGGCCTTCCTGCCGGGACGGCGCGAGATCGCGCGCGCGGCCGCCGCGCTGGGCGCGAGCGAAGCGGTGGGCGCGGCCGGCGCCGAGGTGCTCGAACTGCACGGCGACCTGCCGGTCGAGGCGCAGGCACGGATCCTGGCGCCTGCACCGGACGCGCGCCGGCGCGTGGTGCTGGCGACCAACGTCGCCGAGTCCAGCGTCACCCTGCCCGGCGGGCGCGTCGTGGTCGACAGCGGGCTTGCGCGCGAACCGCGGCACGATCCCAACAGCGGCTTCGGTCGCCTGGACGTGGTGCGTATCGCCCAGGCCTCGGCCGACCAGCGCGCGGGCCGCGCGGGCCGCGTCGCCGAAGGCTGGGCGTACCGGCTGTGGCCGGAATCGCAGCGGCTGGAGCCCCAACGGCGTCCGGAGATCGCGCAGGTGGAGCTGGCCGGGCTGGCGCTCGAGCTGGCGGCATGGGGCAGCGACGCCCTGCGCTTCGTCGATCCACCGCCAGCGGGGGCGATGGCCGCGGCGCGCGACCTGCTGCGGACGCTGGGGGCGCTGGAAGCGGCATCGGCGGAACCGGGTTCGACCCTGCGGATCACGGCCATCGGCCGCCGCATGCTCGCCCTGGGCACGCATCCGCGGCTGGCGGCGATGCTGCTTGCCGCCGCCGGCCCGGTCGCGAAGGCGCTGGCCTGCGACCTCGCCGCGCTGCTCGAGGCGCGGGACCCGCTGCGCTCGCGAAGCGACGCCCTGGCCGCGCGCTGGCGGGCCCTGGCCGGCTTCCGCGAACGCCGGATCGCCGCCGACGCCAGCCGCTCCGCCCTGGCCGCGATCGATGCCGCCGCGCGCCAGTGGCGGCGGCGCCTGCGCGTCAACGCGCCGCCGCCCGGCGACCTGCCGGCGCATGCACTGGGCGACCTGCTCGCGCACGCCTTCCCGGACCGCATCGCCGCGCGCCATGCCGGCGACCCGCGCCGCTACCAGCTCGCCAACGGGCGCATGGCGCGGCTGCTGGACGACAGCGACCTCGTCGGCGAGCCCTGGCTGGTGGCGACGGAGCTGCGCTTCGAGGCCCGCGGCGACGCCCTGCTGCTGCGCGCGGCGCCGGTGGACGAGGTCGCGCTGCGCTGCGACTTCGACCACGGCTTCAGCGAGCGCGACGAAACCCGCTGGGATCCGGTGCGCCGCGCCCTGGTGGCCGAGCGCGTGCGCCGCTTCGCCGGCATCGTGCTCGACAGCCGTCCCGCCGGCCGCCCGGATCCCGCCGCCGCGGCGCAGGCGCTCACCGACGCCGTGCACGCGCTCGGACTCGACGTGCTCCCCTGGAGCGACGCCCTGCGCCAATGGCGCGCGCGCGTCGCCGGCCTGCGCGCATGGATGCCGGAGCTGGCGCTGCCCGACCTCGGCGACGAGGCGCTGCTGGCCACCCTCGACGACTGGCTGCGGCCCGCCTTCGAGGGCAAGGCGCGGCTCGACGCGCTCGATGCCGACGGACTGTCCGCCGCGCTGCGCGGCCGCCTCGACTGGCCGCTGCAGCAGAAGCTCGACGCGCTGGCGCCGGTGCGCATCACCGTGCCCTCGGGGCAGGCGCGCGCGATCGACTACGCCATCGCCGACGACGGGCAGCCGCGCCCGCCGGTCCTGGCGGTGAAGCTGCAGGAGCTGTTCGGCCTGGCGGAAACGCCGCGCATCGCCGACGGCCGCGTTCCCCTGCTCCTGCACCTGCTCTCGCCGGCGGGCCGCCCGCTGCAGGTGACCTCGGACCTGCGCGGCTTCTGGGACCGCACCTGGCCGGAGGTGCGGCGCGAGATGAAGGGCCGCTACCCGAAGCACCCGTGGCCCGAGGATCCGTGGAACGCCGTTCCAACCCACCGGGCGCGACCGCGTGGCTGAACGGAAGCCGGCGGATCACGCCGGCACCACGGCACGGCGCGCAGACTGCGCCCTATCCTTCTCCCGACGCCGGTCGCTGCACCGGCCTGATCCCCGAGGACCCACATGCGCAAGCACATCATCCGAGACGCGTTCCCCGACCAGGCCATGGATCTCGCCGGACGCATCGGCGACGGACTGCGCCAGGCGATCCCCGACGGGCTGCACCGGTCCGGCGCCGGCAAATGGCTGCAGGCGGGCGTCGCCCTCGGTGCGGCGCGCACCGGCGCGCGGGCGGCCGGTCAGGTGGCCCGTCGCCACCCGGTCGCGGTGACCGCCGCGGCCATCGGCATCGGCGCCGCGCTCTATGCCGTGGCGCGCCATCGCCGCAAGAAGGCGGAGCAGGATGCGATCGGCGGGCGTTCGCAGCGCATCCGCGACGCGCTCGACAAGGCCCAGCCCGACCCGCACGCCGCCGACATCGGCGCGCGTCCGGAGCGCGACGCGGACTGAGTCCGGCTCAGGATTCGCCGGCGGCTTCCGGCAGCTCGACCACGAAGCAGGCGCCGCCGCCCTCGCGGTCCTCGTACCAGAGCTGGCCGCCGGCGTTGCTCACGATCTGCCGCGCCAGCGACAGGCCCAGTCCGCTCGACGCACCCGCGCGCGCCGGATCGAAGTCGTGCAGGCGGGCGAAGGGCGTGAACAGCGCGCGCTGGCGGTCCCGCGACACGCCCGGGCCGCGGTCGGCGACCCGCAGCTGCCAGTAGCCGGGAGCCCCGGCGCTCGCGCTGATGTCGACGTCGCTGCCGGGCGCGTACTTCATCGCGTTGCTGATCAGGTTGCCCACCACCTGGCGCAGCACCAGGCCGTCCATCGCGACGACCGCGCCGCCGACCTCGCCGATGCTCAGGCGGCAGCCGCTGTCCTCGAACTGCAGGCCGTAGCGGCCGATGATCCATTCGACGACGTCGCCGAGCGCGACCCGGGCATCGCGGGCGCTCGCCGCGCCGCGGGCGCTGGCCTGGGTTTCCAGGTAGCGGCGGATATAGCCCAGGCCGTCCTCGGCGCTTTCCCGGATCACCTGCAGGTAGCGCGGGACGCGATCGGGCTGCAGCGTGCCCGAGGCGAGGATGTCGGCGGCGAAGACCACGCTGGTCAGCGGGTTCTTGAGGTCGTGCGCGACCAGGTTGACCAGCTCCTGGCGCTCGCGTGCGACCTGCTCCAGGCGGTCGCGCGCCAGCTTCAGGCCGATGTGCGCATGCACCCGCGCCAGCAGCTCCTCCGGGATGAAGGGCTTGATCACGTAGTCGACCGCGCCGGCCTCGAAGGCCTGGAGCAGCAGGCCCCGGTCCTGGGCAGCGGTCAGGAACACCACGGGCACCTTCGGCAGCTCCCGGCGCCGGATCTCCTGCATCACGCCGAAGCCGTCCATCCCCGGCATCATCATGTCGAGCAGCAGGAGGTCCGGTGGCTCGGCCTCGGCGGCGTCCAGCGCGGCCTCGCCGGTCTCAGCGAGCGCGACGTCGAAGCCCTGGCGCTCGAGCAGCGCGCTGACGACCCGAAGGTTGGCCGGCTGGTCATCGACGACGAGCACCCGGCCGCGTTTGGTGGTTGCCCTCATGGCGGCCTTCCGCGGCTCCGCGCGCGGCGCGCGGCAGCGGAAACGTTAGCAGAAAGAAGCGGCTGCGAGGCCACCCGCGCAGGCGACGCGCGTCGCACGCGCCGTCGCGCGCGCGGCTCAGGCGAACGGCGCCGCGGCGTCCAGCTCCCGCCACTGCCCGGGGAGCAGGCCGTCCAGCGCGACGGCGCCGATCGCGATCCGCACCAGGCGCAGCGTGGGCAGGCCGACCGCCGCCGTCATCCGCCGCACCTGGCGGTTGCGGCCCTCGCGGATGGAGAGCTCCAGCCAGGCGTCGGGCACCGTCTTGCGCACGCGCACCGGAGGGTCCCTGGGCCACAGCGCCGGCGGCGGATCCAGCAGCCGGGCGCGGGCCGGGCGCGTGCGTCCGTCGCGCAGCTCGACGCCGGCGCGCAGCCGCTCCAGCTGCGCCGGCGACGGATCGCCCTCCACCTGGACCAGGTAGGTCTTGGCGAGCCCGTGGCGCGGATCCGCGATGCGGTGCACCAGCGGGCCTTCGTCGGTCAGCAGCAGCAGGCCCTCGCTGTCGTGGTCGAGGCGGCCCGCGGCGTACACGCCCGGCGGCAGGCCGAAGCCGGCCAGCGTCGGCCGCGGCGGCGTGCCGCGGTCGGTGAACTGGCAGAGCACGCCGTGCGGCTTGTTGAACGCGACCAGCACTCAGGGCTTGATGAAGCGCAGCGTCATCCGGTCGCTTTCGCCGATCACCTGGTAGCGGGCACGGTCCGCCTCGTCGTGGCGGTTGCCCGGCGGCAGCGTCCACACGCCGTTGGGATGGTCGCGCGTGTCGCGCGGATTGGCGTTGATCTCGCTGGCCTCGTCGAACCGGAAGCCGGCGGCTTCCGCCAGTGCGATCACCTGCGCCTGGCCCACGTAGCCGGACTCGTCGTCGGCGGGCACGTCGCCGGCGGCGCGGTGTTCGACCACGCCCAGCACGCCGCCGGGGCGCAGCACGTCGTGGAAGCCCTTGAACATCGCCTCGGCGGTGCCGGCCGAGCGCCAGTTGTGCACGTTGCGGAAGGTCAGCACCGCGTCCGCCGAGGCCGGCGGCCCGAACACCGGGGCCGCGGGATCGAAGGCGACCACGCGCGCATCGCGGTACTGCTCGGGCGCGGAGGCGAACAGCGCCTCGAGCGTGGCCTTCGAGCGTGCGTAGTAGTCGCGCTGGCGGCCCTCGGGATAGGCCTGCGGATCGATGACGGCGGCCACGTAGCCGCTGCGCAGCCAGGGGGCCAGGATCTCGGCGTACCAGCCGCCGCCCGGCGTGATCTCGACCACGGTCTGGCCGGTGCCGATGCCGAAGAAGGCGAGCGTCTCGCGCGGGTGGCGGTGGACGTCGCGGGCCACGTTCGCGGGCGAGCGCCACGCGCCCGACAGGGCGCGGTCGAGCAGCGGGTCGGGCGCGCGCATGGACGTCGGCGCCGACGGCACCGGCCCGGCGCCGCCGTCGGCGCGCGATGCGGCGGGATCGCTGGCGGGGGCGCCGGCGCAGGCGCAGAGCAGAACCGGGAACAGGGCGGTCGGCAGCAGTCGACGGATCATGGTCGTGGCTCCTGTGGGATGTCCCCAGCCTACCGGCAAACCCGGCCGGCCGCCGCGCCCGCCGCGCCGTCGGTCGCCGGCAGCCGCGCCGCGTCCGGATAGGGCGCGACGTCGAGGTGCCCGCCGCCGCGGAGGCGGGCCTGCACCTCGCGCCACCAGGCGGCGCTGAAGATCTGCGGATGCGCCTCCAGCAGGGCCTCGCGCAGCGGCGGCGACAGCCCGAGGAAGCGCACGAACAGCTCCGGGAAGACGTCGTCGCGTCGCGCATACAGCCAGTCCTCGAGCGGCCGCGTCTCGTCCTCCTCGCGCGGCTCGGGCAGGTCGCGGAAGCACACGTCCTCGAGCAGGCACAGTTCGTCGAAGTCGTAGAACAGCGCGCGCCCGTGCCGCGACACGCCGAAGTTCTTCAGCAGCAGGTCGCCGGGGAAGATCCCGCTGCGCGCGAGGTCGCTCACCGCCTGCCCGTAGTCGACCACGGCGCGGCGCGCCTCGTCCTCGGGGCGCTCGCGAGCATGGAGGTCCAGCGGCCGCAGCCTGCGTTCGACGTAGCAGTGGCGCACGAGCACCGTCGCGCCCTCGGCCACCACGGTCTCGGCGCATTCCTCCAGCAGCTCCTGCAGCATGGATGGTTCGAAGGCGGCGCGCGGGAAGGACAGCCGGCGGAACTCCTGCGCCTCGACCAGCCGGCCGATGCGGTCGCGGCGCGCGACCAGGCGGTACTTGCCCTCGATGTCGGCGCGCACGCTGTCCTTGGGTTCGGCGAAGCGGTCGCGGATGACCTTGAACACGACCGGCAGGCCGCGCGGAGTGAAGACCGCCATCACCATCCCGCGCACGCCGTCGGCGCGCACCAGCCGGTCGTCGGGATGCGCGGCGAAGTGGCGCTGGATCTCGCGGAAGCGCTCGGTCTTGCCCTGCTTGCCGCGGCCGAGCACCGAGTACAGCTCCGAAACCGGCTTGTGCGGAAGCAGCCCATGCATGAAGGCCACGGCGTCGCCCACGCGCGCGAGGTCGGCGTGGAACCAGCTGTGCGCGTGCCCGAACAGCATCGACACCCGGTCGCGCTCGAGCAGCACCGCGTCCGCGCGCACGCCCTCCGCCTCGTTGACCAGCGCGACGACCAGCGGACGCCGGCCGCCGGGCGCGTCGACCCGGCCCACGAGGTAGGCGCGCCGCTCGCGGTAGAAGACGGTGTCGAGCAGCGCGACGTCGGGCCCGCGCGGATCCCCGTCCGCGCCGAGCCGCCTGGCCACGGCAGAGGCGATCGCGCGCGCGTCCGATGCCAGGTCGCGGTGCGGGAAGCCCCGCGCCGCAAGCGCCAGGCGCCAGCGCGTGGCGGCGTCGGCGGCGTCGGGGAGCGGCTTCAGCTCGCCCGGGCACGAGGGATCGCCGGCGCCGCCCTCGCCGGGCTCATGGAACTCCAGCGCCGGCGCCACGCCTTCGGTGAGGAAGAACCGCCGCGACATGGAATTGAACAGGGTCCGCGCCATCGCGGCGTCGTGCCGGCCGGCGGTCGACTCCGCATAGGCAAGGCGCATGGCCGCCCAGAACGGACGGGAGCGGATGCGTTCGCCGACCAGGGCCTCGAAGCGCCCGAGCGCCTCCCCCAGGAACGCATCCTGCAGGTCGATGCGCGCCACGGCATCGGCCTGCGCTCCCTTCCAGTCCCGCCGCACGAAACGCCGCCGCGCGCGCCGCGTCAGGTCGCCGAAGCGCGCCTCGTAGTCCTCGTACGCGTCGAGCACCAGCGCGGCGGCGCGCAGGACCAGCGGATCGGTGGCCGTCGGCGGAGGCATGCCGCCAGCGGGGTCAGAGGTGCTTGATGATCCCGTCGGCGAACTCGCTGCACTTCACCTCGGTCGCCCCGTCCATCAGGCGCGCGAAGTCGTAGGTGACGCGCTTGGAACCGATCGCCCCGTCCATCGCCCGGATGATGGCGTCGGCGGCCTCGGTCCAGCCCATGTAGCGCAGCATCATCTCGCCGGACAGGATCACCGAACCCGGGTTGACCTTGTCCTGGCCGGCGTACTTCGGCGCCGTCCCGTGCGTGGCCTCGAACACCGCGTGCCCGGTGACGTAGTTGATGTTGGCGCCCGGCGCGATGCCGATGCCGCCGACCTGCGCGGCCAGCGCGTCGGACAGGTAG
>JAAZHF010000138.1 GCA_012510865.1 Gammaproteobacteria bacterium | reverse complement strand
GGTCGGCAGGGTGGCCATGGCGAGGATCTCGCCGGTGGCGATGTCGAGCACCACCGCGGAGCCGGCGCTGGCCCCGGTCCGCTGCAGGGTCGCGCGCAGTTCGCGGTGGGCGAGGTACTGGATGCGGCGGTCGATGCTGAGCGTGAGGTCCTTGCCCGGCTGCGCGGGGCGCACCAGGTCGACGTTCTCGACGATCCGGCCGCGGCGGTCGCGGATCACCTTCTGCGCGCCCGGCGTGCCGCGCAGCCATTCGTCGAAGGCCAGCTCGACGCCCTCCTGCCCGGCGTCGTCGATGTTGGTGAAGCCGAGCACGTGCGCCAGCGCCTCGCCCTGCGGGTAGAAGCGGCGGAACTCGCGCTGGGAGAACACGCCCGGGATCCGGCGCGCGAGGATCTGCTGCGCCTCGCTCGGGTTGATGCGGCGCTTCAGGTAGACGAACTCCTTGTCGGCCCGCTGCGCGAGGCGGCGCTCGAGGTGCTCGAGCGGCACGTCCAGGGCCTCGGCGAGCTCGGGCAGGCGGTCGGGCGCCTTCAGCAGCTCCTGCGGGTTGCCCCACACGCTGTCCACCGGCGAAGACACCGCCAGCGGCTCGCCGTTGCGATCGGTGATCATGCCGCGCGAGGTCGGGATCGGGATCTCGCGCAGGAAGCGGGCGTCGGCCTTCTGCTGGTAGTAGGCGTTGTCCACCAGCTGCAGGTCGACCGCGCGCGCGACCAGCACCACGCCGCACGCGCCCAGCACGCCCGCGACCAGCCGCAGCCGCCCGCGCAGGTTGAACTGCGCGCGGCCGCGCGGGCGGACGGTGCCGTTCCGGTCGCGGCGGAACCTCATGGCCGCACCACCACGATCTCCCCGGCCTCGGGGAACTTCATGCCCAGGCGCGCGCGCGCGACCTGGTCGATGCGGTTGGCCTCGGCCCAGGTGGCCTGCTCGAGCTGCAGGCGGCCGAAGTCGATGTTGAGCTCGTCGCGCTCGTCGACCAGGCGGGTGAGCTCGACGAACAGCTGGCGGTGCTCGTGGCGCGCATGCACCACGCCGATCGCGGCAAGCACGTTCGCCGCCAGCAGCACCACCACCAGGAAGCGGGTCATGCCGCCACCTCCAGCTGCTCGGCCACGCGCAGCACCGCGCTGCGGGCGCGCGGGTTGGCGGCGAGCGCGGCCGCGTCGGCGCGGATCGCACCGCCGATCGCCCGCAGGGCGGGCCTGAAGGGCGCGGCCTCGGGCAGCCGGCGGTTGCCGGCGGGCGGCCTGGCGTGCGTGGCGATGAAGCGCTTGGCGATGCGGTCCTCGAGCGAATGGAAGCTGATCACGGCCAGGCGCCCGCCCGGGCGCAGCGCGGCAAGCGCGGCCTCCAGGCCCTCCTCCAGGTCGGCCAGCTCGCGGTTGACGTGGATGCGGATCGCCTGGAAGGAGCGCGTGGCGGGATGGATCGCGTGGCGGCCGGCCCTGGGAGGCGGCATGACCGATGCGATCAGCGCGGCCAGGTCGGCGGTGCGCGTGAACGGCGCCTGCGCGCGGCGCTCCACGATGGCGCGGGCGATGCGGCGGCTCATGCGCTCCTCGCCGAAGGTCCAGAGCACGTCGGCGATCTCGTCCGCGCCCGCGCGCGCCAGCCACTCCGCGGCGCTCTCGCCCGACTCCGGGTCCATGCGCATGTCCAGCGGGCCGTCCTTGCCGAAGCTGAAGCCGCGCTCGGCGACGTCGAGCTGGGGCGAAGACACCCCGAGGTCGAACAGCACGCCGTCGAGGCCCGCGGCTGCGGCGTCCCAGTCGCCCAGGCCGGCGAAGCTGCCGCGGCGGATCGCCACCCGCGGGTCGGCCGCGAACTCGCGCTCCGCCACCGCGATTGCGTCGGGATCCTTGTCCATGACCAGCAGCCGGCCTCCGCTTCCAAGCGCCTGCAGCACGCCGCGGGCGTGGCCGCCGCGGCCGAAGGTGCCATCCAGGTACGTCCCGTCCTCCCGCACGCGCAGCCCTTCCATGACCTGCGTGAACAAGACCGGGAGGTGCGCGGAGTGGGCATCCGCGGCACCCCCGGTCACAACTGCAGCCCGTCCAGCTCGTCGCCGAAATCGTCGTCCCCGAGGGTCCGCTCGATCTGCTCGCGATGAGCCTGTTCGCTCCAGAGCTCGAACTTGTCGCCCATCCCCAGCAGCACGGCCTTCTTCTCGATGCCGATGGCGTTGCGATGGCTCGCCGGGATGGAGATGCGCCCGCTGCCGTCCGGCTCGACGATCGT
>JAAZHF010000137.1 GCA_012510865.1 Gammaproteobacteria bacterium | reverse complement strand
CTCGTCGGGCGCCGCCGCCCGCGCCCCCGCCCGGCGGCGCGGCCATCGGGGCGATGCGATAATCGGCGTTCCGTCACGCGACAGGCGCCGCGCAATGCCCATCCACGAGTCCGTCCTCGAGCTCATCGCCGACACGCCCATCGTCAAGGCCCAGCGCCTGGACGCCGGACCCTGCGAGCTCTATTTCAAGCTCGAAAGCCAGAACCCCGGCGGCTCGATCAAGGACCGCATCGGCATGAGCATGATCGAGGCGGCGGAGAAGCGCGGCGACATCAGGCCGGGCGACACCCTGGTCGAAGGCACCGCCGGCAACACCGGCATCGGGCTTGCGCTGGTGGCGCAGCAGAAGGGCTACCGGCTGATCCTGGTGGTCCCGGACAAGATGAGCCGGGAGAAGATCTTCAACCTCAAGGCGATGGGCGCGGAGGTGGTCCTTACCCGCTCGGACGTCGCCAAGGGCCATCCCGACTACTACCAGGACCTCGCCGAACGCATCGCGCGCGAGACTCCCGGCGCCTACTTCATCAACCAGTTCGGGAATCCGGACAACCCGGCCGCGCACGAGTTCGGCACCGGCCCGGAGATCCTGCGCCAGATGGCCGCGGTCGGCGGCGTCGACGCGGTGGTCTTCGGCTGCGGCAGCTCCGGGACCATGACCGGCCTGTCGCGCTGCTTCGCCGAACACGCCCCGGGGGTGGAGATGGTCCTCGCCGACCCCGTGGGCTCGATCCTGGCCGAGTACATCAACGAGGGCACGCTCAGCGAGAAGTCCGCGAGCTGGATGGTGGAAGGCATCGGCGAGGACTTCCTGCCGACGATCTCCGACTTCTCGCGCGTCAGGAAGGCATACGCGATCACCGACAAGGAGAGCTTCCTGGCCGGGCGCGAACTGCTCGAGAAGGAGGGCATCCTCGGCGGCTCGTCCACCGGCACCCTGCTGGCCGCGGCGCTGAAGTACTGCCGCGAGCAGGCCACGCCCAAGAAGGTGCTGGTGTTCGTCTGCGACACCGGCAACAAGTACCTGTCGAAGATGTACAACGACTACTGGATGCTCGACAACGGCTTCCTCGAGCGCGAGCAGCATGGCGACCTGCGCGACCTGATCCTGCGGCCGTACTCGCAGAGGGACACCGTGGTGGTCGGCCCCAACGACCTCCTGGTCACCGCCTACCAGCGGATGAAGCTGTACGAGATCTCGCAGCTGCCGGTGATGGACGGCGAGCGCCTTGCCGGCATCCTCGACGAGTCGGACGTGCTGATGCACGTGTATGGCAGCGAAGAGCGCTTCCGCGACCCGGTCTCGACCGCGATGGTCAGCAAGCTCGAGGTGCTGGACGTGAAGTCGCCGGTCGAGGCGCTGCTGCCGGTGTTCGACGCGGGCAAGGTCGCGATCGTCGTGGACGGGGACCGCTTCCTCGGACTGATCACGCGGATCGACCTCCTGAACTGGCTGCGGAGGCGGGTCAACTGATGCAGCCCGCGGCGGGTGCGGATCGCACCGGCGGCGGTGCGGTGGCCATCGTGCCGGTGCAGTGCGGCGCCGGCGGACGGGCCGCGCTCGCCGCCGCGCTCCGTGCCGTGGAGGCTCCGCGCGTGCTGCTGCTCGGCGAGGGCGTCGACCTCGGGCCCGGAAGCGTCGACGCGATGGGCCGGCTGATGGATTCGCGGCCCGATGCCGGAGCGGTGGGGCTGCGCCTGCTCGGGCCGGACGGTCGCATCCGCCAGGCGGGCGGCGTGGTCTGGAACGACGGTTCGCGCAGCCACTACGGCGCCGGCTGGGCGGCCGACGCTCCCCGCACCCTCTACCTGCGCGAGGTCGACTACTGCTCGGGCCGCGCGCTGCTGCTGCGGCGCGAGGCGCTGGATGCGGTCGGCTGGCCCGAAGGCGACGGCAGCCTGGACTGGGCCGACGTGGAGCTGGGGTTCGCCCTGCGCGCGGCCGGGTGGCGGGTGCTCTGCTGCGCGCGCGCCACGGCCGCCGTCGCGGGTCCCCGCGTCGACATGCACGACGACGTCCGCGGCGACATCCTCGGCGAACGCGCGTTCCGCGAGCGCTGGGCCGTGGCCCTGGGCCGGCAGATGCCGCCGTGCAAGCGCATGTCGCGCGCGCGGGAGCGGAGCGGCGGGCGCCCGATGGCGCTCGTGGTCGACCACTACCTGCCGCGCGTGGACCGCGACGCCGGCTCGCGGGCGATCGTGCAGGCCATGGATGCGCTGCGCGACATGGGCTGGCAGCTCGCGTTCTGGCCCGCGAACGGCGCGCACGGCGCCGCGGCGGCCGCGCTCGAGGACGCGGGGATCGAAGTCGTCTGCGGCGAACACTGGGAGGGGCGGATCGAGCGGTTGGCGCGCGTCGCCGGCGACGAATTCGACGCGGTGGTCCTGAGCCGGCCGGAGCAGGCGGAGGCATCGATCGCGCATTTCCGCGCCCATTCCCGCGCCCGCCTGCTGTACTACGGGCACGACCTGCACCATGCGCGCCTGGCCATGGAGGCGGAGCTGACCGGCGACGCGCGGCTGGCCGCGGCGGCCGAGGACATGCGCCGGCGGGAGCAGGCGATCTGGCGGTCGGTCGACGCCGTGCTGTGTCCGTCGGCGGAGGAGGCCGCCGTGGTGGCCGCCGCGACGGGCGGCGACAGGGTGCACGTGGTGCCGCTGTATGCCTTCGGCGAAGCCGAGCTGGCGGCGCCGCGGGACCCGGCCCGCGACCGCCTGCTGTTCGTCGCGGGCTTCGGCCACTCGCCCAACATCGACGCCGCGCGATGGCGGGTCGAGGCCATCCTGCCGCGCGTGCGCGAGCAGCGCCCCGGCATGGTGCTGGACCTCGTCGGCTCGCACCCGACCGACGACGTGCTGGCCCTGGGCACCCGCGAAGGCGTGCACGTGCACGGCG
>JAAZHF010000136.1 GCA_012510865.1 Gammaproteobacteria bacterium | reverse complement strand
GGCAAGGGCAAGGACGTGCTGCTGTTCGTCGACAACATCTACCGCTACACCCTGGCCGGTACCGAAGTGTCGGCGCTGCTGGGCCGCATGCCGTCGGCGGTGGGCTACCAGCCGACGCTGGCCGAGGAAATGGGCGTGCTTCAGGAGCGCATCACCTCCACCCGCACCGGCTCGATCACCTCGATCCAGGCCGTGTACGTGCCCGCGGCCGACCTGCCCGCCCCGTCGCCGGCCACGACCTTCGCCCACCTCGACGCCACCGTCGTGCTGTCGCGCCAGATCGCCTCGCTGGGCATCTACCCGGCGGTGGACCCGCTGGACTCGACCTCGCGCCAGCTCGACCCGAACGTCATCGGCACCGAGCACTACGAGACCGCGCGCAAGGTGCAGGCGACGCTGCAGAAGTACAAGGAGCTCAAGGACATCATCGCGATCCTGGGCATGGACGAGCTGTCGGAAGAGGACAAGCAGGCCGTGTCGCGCGCGCGCAAGATCGAGCGCTTCTTCTCGCAGCCCTTCCACGTCGCCGAGGTGTTCACCGGCTCGCCGGGCAAGTACGTGCCGCTGAAGGAAACCATCCGCGGCTTCAAGGGCATCGTCGACGGCGAGTACGACCACCTGCCGGAGCAGGCGTTCTACATGGTCGGCAGCATCGACGAGGCGGTCGAGAAGGCCGCGAAGATGGCCGAGAAGGCCTGAGGCAGGTAGCGACCCATGACCACCATCCGTTGCGACATCGTCAGCGCCGAGGCCGAGATCTTCCGCGGCGAGGCCACCCTGGTGGTCGTCACCGGTGAAGTGGGCGAGCTCGGCATCGCGCCGCGCCACGCGCCCCTGATCACCCGGCTCAAGCCCGGCAAGGTCGTGGTCACGCAGGCCAATGGCGAGAAGCTCGACTTCGCCATCAGCGGCGGCATCCTCGAGGTGCAGCCGCAGGTGGTGACCATCCTCGCCGACACCGCGATCCGCGCCGACGAGATCGACGAGGCCAAGGTCCGCAAGGCCAAGGAAGAGGCCGAGCGGGTGCTGGCGGGCCGTGGCGAGGCCATGGACCTGGTCGAGGCGCAGAAGAAGATGGCCGAGGTCACCGCCCAGCTGCAGGCGCTCGAGCGGCTGCGCAAGAACCTCAAGCACTGACCGGCCGGCCGCGGCTCAGCGGCGGTAGACCCAGTGCCGCGAGCCGAGGAAGCCGATCACGCCCAGCACCGCCTCCACCAGCGGCTTCGCAAGCCACGCCCACTTGCGGCCCAGCACGTCGTCGATCAGTTCGATCGCGACCGTGCTCAGCAGCGTCATCACCAGCCACATCGCGACGAAGCGGGCGAGCTGGCGGCGCCCGATCACGTGCTCGTCGCCGGTGAAGGTGATCTTGCCGTTGAGCCAGAAGCCGAGCAGCGCGCCGCTGATGCGACCGGCGACGTTCGCCAGGCCGATCCGCAGGCCCAGGTGGCTGAGCAGCACCATCACGCCCCAGTCGACCAGCCACTGGATGCCGCCGATCACGAAGTAGCTCGCCCCCTGGCGGCCCAGGCTCATGGCGCCGTGTCCCCGCGCCCGACGCGCCACCATTCGAGGTCGCCGACGACGGCCTCGCGCCTCGCGCCGAGCAGGTCGAGCGCCGCGCGTCGCGCGGGCGGCAGCGCCTGCTCGCGCAGCAGGAGTTCGCTGATGCCCTCCTCGCGCAGCAGGCGGGCCCAGGCACCGCCGCCAGGGTCGCGGTCGGCCGCGCCGGCGCGCGCGGCGAGCGAAGGGTCGTACCAGGTGATCGCGCGCGCGCGCGGTCCGAACTCGGCCAGCATCGGGCCGCCGTCGTCGAGGACCAGCACGTTGCCAGGGGGCGCGCCGCCCAGAGCGTCGCGCATCATCGCGGCAAGCTGCCGTTCGGGGGCGAAGGCCTCGTACAGCGGCGCGTCGGCGCCGCGCGCGGACAGGGCGTGCTTGACCACGTTGGCGCCCAGCATCCAGTGGCCGCGCGGGTGCAGCGCGAGGTTGGTCGCGAGCACGGGGAGCAGGAGCACCGGCCACAGCCGCGGCTCGACCCGCGCGAGCGCGGCCACCATCGCCGGCAGGGCCAGCGCCACCAGCGGGTAGGCATAGCGGAGGTACTGCGTGGCCGCGAGCATCCCCGCCGCCGCGGCCAGGGTGAGCAGCGCCAGGGCGCGCGTCCGCCGCCTCGCGACGGCGAGGATCCAGGCCCCGGCAAGCGCCACCAGCAGCACGCCGGCGGCGCCCGGATAGGCCTCCATGTAACTGCCGGTGTCGAAGGTGGCCCGCCACGGCAGGGTGGCGTCGAAGCCGGCCAGCCAGCGGGAATCCACGAAGTCCTGCGGCGGGAAATAGGGCGACTGGAAGTAGCCGTTGGCCAGGGGCAGCAGGGGGTTCCCCGCGATCACCGCGGCGTAGGCATAGCTGCTGCCGCCGACCGCGCCCATGGCCGCCGCGGCGGCGAAGGCGGTCCCCGCGCGCAGCGCCGCGCGCTGGCGCCAGGCCAGCCAGGGCAGCAGCACCAGGGCCATCCCGGCCGCGGCCAGCTTGGTCGCCAGCAGCGCGCCGGCGAGCACGGCCATGGCCAGCACGCCGCGGGTCGAGGGCGGCTGGAGCCCGAGCACCACCAGCCACGCGAGCAGCGCCGTGGTCGGCAGCTCGGTCTGCATGCCGCCGGCCATGGCCACGGCCAGGGGCACGCTGGACCACAGCGCCACCGTCCACCAGGCCGCGCGCACGCCCCCGCCCAGCGCCACGCACAGGCGCCAGAGGCCGGTCGCGACCAGGACGAGCCAGACGGCATTGACGGCGCCGCGTGCCTCGGCTCCGGCCAGCACCTGTGGCACCGCCTGCACCACGTCGGCGAACCAGGGCGCGAGCGCCCACACGTGGTATTCGGGGGCGAGCGGATGGCGCCCGTCGAGGGCCAGCGACCAGGGCAGGTAGAGGTGGTAGCCGATGTCGTCGGCCTGCATCGTCGGCAGCCAGCAGCCGGTGCCCGCCAGCCCGAGGACCAGCACTGCGAGCGCGGCGCTGCGCGGCGCGGCGGACACCGCCGCGCTCCAGGCCCCGCGCGCCGCGACGGCACCCGCGCACAGCGGCCGCCACTGCCACGCCAGCAGCGCCGCGCATGCCGCCAGGTAGGTCCAGCGCAGGTGCACCGGCAGCGGCAGCAGCCATCCGATGGCGCCGCCGGCAAGCGCGGCGCCGGTGATGCAGCGCGCGGCGAGGCCGTGCCGCGCACCCAGCACCGGTCCGCCCAGGGCCACGGCGGCCGCCGCGGCAAGCAGTGTCGCGGCCACCGGAAGCGGATCGGCGAACACCGGCAGGAGTGCGCACCAGAACAGGGCGATCGCGGTCGCCCAGGAACAGCGGGCGAAGCGCTGCACCGGCCAGGCGCACAGCAGCGCGGCGAGCGCCAGGAGCACGAGCGTCCGAGGCGGTCGCCAACCCTCGAACAGGTCGTGGGCGACTGCGCCCGCAAGCGCGGCCGCGGGACCGGCCCAGGCCAGGACGCGACCGGCAAGCGGCCAGGCACGCGACGCGGCCTTGGTACTGGCGGGTACGTGCGGGCGCGGGGGCGGCATCGCGCGCATGCTAGCAGAGCGACACACTAGAATGGCCGCGACCCGCCACGCAGGACGACCATGCCCGATCCCACTGGAACCACCCGCAGCGCCGCGACCGCGGAGGGCCTGCACGTCGTGATCCTCGCGGCCGGCGAGGGCAAGCGCATGAAGTCGTCGCTGCCCAAGGTGCTGCAGAGGATCGCCGGGCGCCCGATGCTTTCGCACGTCATCGCGGCCGCGCGCGCGCTCGGCCCCGCCGCCATCCACGTGGTCCACGGCCACGGCGGCGAGCAGGTGCGCGAGGCCTTCCGCCACCGCTCCGACCTGCGCTGGGTCGAGC
>JAAZHF010000015.1 GCA_012510865.1 Gammaproteobacteria bacterium | reverse complement strand
TAGCGGCGCAGGCGCCGGCCCTCGCGGCGGACGATGAGGGGCATCTTGGCGTGCGTCTTGTAGCCGACGACGCCGTAGACCACCTGCACGCCGGCGTCCTGCAGGCGGTCGGCGAGGCCCAGGTTCGCTTCCTCGTCGAAGCGCGCGCGCAGCTCGACCACCACGGTCACGTCCTTGCCGTTGCGCGCGGCCTGGACCAGGTGCTCAACGATCGGCGAGTCGGCGCCGGTGCGGTAGAGCGTCTGCTTGATCGCGAGCACGCCGGGGTCGGTGGCGGCCTGCTTCAGCAGCTCGAGCACCGGGCTGAAGCCGTCGAAGGGGTGGTGCAGCAGGACGTCGCCCTCGGCGATGCGCTCGAACATCGCATCGCTCCCGGGCAGCTGGCGCGGCTGGAACGGCGGGAACTTCAGCTCCGGGCGGTCGACGTCGTCGTAGACCTGGATCACGCGGTTGAGGTTCACCGGACCGCTGATTCGGTACACCGCGTTCTCCGGCAGGTCGAAGTTGTTGAGCAGGCCGCGGACGATGGGCTCCGGGCAGTCGGCGGCGATCTCCAGGCGCATGGCGCGCAGGTAGCCGCGGCCGAGCAGTTCGTCGCGCAGCGCGAGGGCCAGGTTCTCGACCTCGTCCTCGTCGAGGATCAGCTCCGAGTTGCGGGTGACGCGGAACTGGTAGGCGCCGTCCACCCGCATGCCCGGGAAGAGGTCCTCGACGAACTCGGAGAGCATGGCCGACAGGAACACGAAGTCGTGCTCGCCGCCGGAGACCCGCGGCGGCAGGCGGATGATGCGCGCAAGCGACCGCGGCGCGCGGACGATCGCCAGGTGGCCGCTGCGGCCGAACGCGTCCTTGCCCTTGAGCACGACCACCAGGTTGAGCGACTTGTTGAGGATCTTCGGGAACGGGTGCGCGGGATCCAGGCCGAGCGGCGAAAGCACGGGGAGGATCTCCTCGCGGAAGAAGGCCCGAAGCCACCGGCGCTGGCGCGTGGTCCAGCCCTCGCGGGCGAGCACGCGGACGCCGGCGTCGGCGAGGGCCGGCCGCAGCACCTCGTTCCAGCAGGCGTACTGCGCCGCGACCAGGTCGGCGGTGCGCTCGTGGATGCGGCGCAGGACCGTCCCCGGCGAGAGGCCGTCGGGCGCCAGCGGGACGTCGAAGTCCTGGGCGTGTCGCACGGTGGCGGCGCGGATCTCGAAGAACTCGTCGAGGTTGGTGCAGGAGATGCAGAGGTAGCGGAGGCGCTCGAGCAGCGGGATCGTCGGGTCCTGCGCCTGGGCCAGCACCCGGAAGTTGAAGTCGAGCTGCGACAGCTCGCGATTGAGGTACAGCCCCGGGTCGCGGAGGGCATCGGTCGCCGGGTCGTCCGCGGGCGCGGTCGTGCGCAGCGGGGCGCGGCGCACGGGGCTCGCGGGGCGCGCGGGGCGGGCCTCAGCCTGCCCGGTCGGTGGACGTCGGGTCCTGGGGTTCTTCATGCGTTTCATCCAGGCGCTCGACCAGGCGGTCGGGGCCGAAGTGGCAGGAGAAGGTGCTGCCGCGCCCGACCTCGCTCTGGATCGAGAGGCGTGACTGGTGCAGCTGCAGAACGTGCTTGACGATCGCCAGGCCCAGGCCGGTGCCCCCGGTCTCGCGGGTGCGGCTGCTGGACGCGCGGTAGAAGCGCTCGGTCAGGCGCTCGAGGTGCGGCTGCGGGATGCCATAGCCGGTGTCCTGCACCGAGAGCACCGCACCGCCATCTCCCTCGCGCGCGAAGCGCACGTGGATGCCGCCGCCGCTGGGCGTGTAGCGGACCGCGTTCGCGACCAGGTTGGAGAACGCGCTGTGCAGTTCGCGCGGCGAGCCGACCAGGTCTACCCCGGCCTCGTCCTCGACGGTCAGCACGTGCCGCCCCTGGCTGAGCGCGTCCGCTTCCCGTCGCAGCGTGGCCAGCAGCGGGGCCATGGCGACGTGCTCGTCCTCGACCGCGTCCTGGCCCTCCAGCCGCGACAGGGTCAGCAGGTCCTCGACCAGCTGCGTCATGCGCTGCGACTGCCGGCGCATCTCGGCGATGGCAGGGGCCCACTCCTCGTCGTCTGCGGGCTCGAGCATCTCCAGGTAGCCGTGGATCACCGTCAGCGGCGTGCGCAGCTCGTGGGACACGTTGGCGACGAAGTCGCGGCGCACCTGCTCCAGCCTCATCAGCTTGCTCACGTCGCGGGCAACGAGCAGCCAGAGCGAGTCCGAGTAGGCGATCAGGCGGAGGCTGATGCGGATCCCGGGGTCGGCCGGCGAGGCTGCGTCGATGATCGGCTCGGCGTGGCGCCCGGCGCTGAGCCAGTGGGCGATCGGCAGCGGCCGCAGGCGCTCGCACAGGCTGGCGCCCTTGTCCCGCGGGTAGCGCAGCCCGAGCAGGCGGTCGGCGGCGGAGTTGCACCAGATCACCCGCTGCGTGTTGCGATCGACGACGGCGAGCCCGTCGGGGAGGGCGGTGGCCACGGCGCGGTAGGCACGCATCATCTCCACCAGCCGGCGTTCGCGGCCGCGGACTTCGCGCCGCGCGCGGTGCAGCAGGCGTTCGAGCGCGTCCCAGGCGCCGCCCCGGGGCCGCGGCGGCGGCGGTCGCATGCGGGCCTCGAGCTGGCCCATGACCCGCGCCAGGCGCACGAGGTGCGCGGCGAGCAGCCCCAGCGCGGCCATGGCGAGCGCCGGCCAGGGATGGCCCAGCGCCAGCCCGGCGAGCAGGGCGGCGGCCAGGACGGCGGCCAGCGTGGCCAGGGTCCGTCGCCACGAAGGGTTCGGCATGGGCGGCATGCCGCCAGTCTAGACCGAGGCGGAGAAACGGTAGCCTGCGCCGCGCACGGTCTGCACCATCCAGTCGAGCTTGAACGGCTCCAGGGTCTTGCGCAGGCGGCGGATGTGCACGTCCACGGTGCGCTCTTCCACGTAGACGCTGCCGCCGCAGACGTGGTCGAGCAGCTGTGACCGCGAGTACACGCGGTCGGGGTGGGTCATGAAGAAGTGCAGGAGGCGGTATTCGGTGGGGCCGATGGTGCTCGGCTCGTCGCCCGCGAACACGCGGTGCGCGGCACCGTCGATCCGCAGGCCGCCCAGGGCCACGCTGCCGTCCTCGTCGTCTTCACGCGACCGGCGCAGCACCGCCCGGATGCGCGCCAGCAGCAGGTCGGGGTTGAAGGGTTTGGCGATGTAATCGTCGGCGCCGCCCTCGTATCCGGCCATGCGCTGATGGTCGGCGGACAGGGCGCTGGCCATGATGATGGGCACGTCCTGCGCCTCGCGG
>JAAZHF010000135.1 GCA_012510865.1 Gammaproteobacteria bacterium | reverse complement strand
TTGAGCACCTGGATGTCGCTGCCCGGGAATTCCTTGATGATCCGGTTGCGCGCGATCTCTTCCTTTTCCTCGATCAGGAACACCGCGCGGTCGAGTTCGATGGTGTAGGGATCGTCTTCCTTCTTCAGCGAGGCATAGGTGCTCCCCCGCTTCGCGAACGGGCCGAAGCGGCCGATGCCCACGCTGACCTCCTCGCCCCGGTCCTCGCCCAGCACGCGCGGCAGGCGGAACAGGTCGATGGCCTCCTCTAGGGTGATGGTGTGCATGCTCTGGCCGGGCCGCAGGGAGGCGAAGCGGGGCTTGTCCTCGGCATCCTCCGCTGTGCTGCCGATGGCGGCGTACGGCCCGTAGCGGCCGAGGCGCACGCTGACGGGCTTGCCGGACTTCGGATCGATGCCGAGCTCGCGCGCGCCGGTAGCCTGGCTGCGGTCGACGCTCTCGGTCTTCTCCTCGACCAGCTCCTTGAACGGACCCCAGAACTTCTCCATCAGCGGCACCCAGTCCTCCTCGCCGCGGCTCACCGCGTCGAGCTCGTCCTCCATCCGCGCCGTGAAGTCGTAATCGACGTAGCGCGTGAAGTGCCCCGACAGGAAGTTGGACACCGCGCGCCCGACGTCGCTCGGGCGGAAGGCGCGGCCCTCCATTTCCACGTATTTGCGGAACAGCAGGGTCTGGATGATCGAGGCGTAGGTGGACGGACGGCCGATGCCGTATTCCTCCAGCGTCTTCACCAGCGAGGCCTCGGTGTAGCGCGGCGGCGGCTGGGTGAAGTGCTGGTCGGCGTGGATGCGGTCGAGCGGCACGCGGTCGCCCGGCTTCATCGGCGGCAGCTTGCGGCCCTCGTCGTCGTCGTCCTTGCCCTTGCTGTCCTTGCCCTCCTCGTACACGGCGAGGAAGCCGGGGTCGACCACGGTGGTGCCGCTGGCGCGGAAGCTGTGCTCGCTGCCGGCGGCGAGGTCCACGGACACGGTGTTCAACGTCGCCGGCACCATCTGCGAGGCGACCGCGCGCTTCCAGATCAGTTCGTACAGGCGCCGCTCGTCGTCGGACAGGAAGCGCGCCACCTGCGCCGGGGTGCGAAGCGCCGAGGGCGGGCGCACCGCCTCGTGGGCCTCCTGCGCGTTCTTCGATTTCGTCTGGTAGAAGTTCGGCTTGTCGGGCAGCGCACGGGTGCCGTAGTCGCGCGCGATGACGTCGCGGATCTCGCCCAGCGCCTCGGCCGACAGGCTCACCGAGTCGGTACGCATGTAGCTGATCAGGCCGACGGTGCCGTCCTCGCCGATGGCCACGCCCTCGTACAGCTTCTGCGCCACCTGCATGGTGCGGCGCGTGGTGAAGCCGAGCTTGCGCGAGGCCTCCTGCTGCAGGGTGGAGGTTGTGAACGGCGGCGCGGGGCGGCGCTTGCGCTCCTTGCTCGCCACGTCGGTGACGTGCAGCGCTCCCTGGGCGGCGGCCACGATCCGTCGGCGCGCGTCCTCGGCGGTGTCGCCGTCGGTGACGGTGATCTGCTCGAACTTCTTGCCGTCGAGCTTCGTGAGCCTGGCGGTGTAGGGCTGCTCGGGGTGCGCCCACTCGGCCTCGATCGTCCAGTACTCGCGGGGGACGAAGGCCTCGATCTCCTCCTCCCGCTCGACGATCATGCGCAGCGCGGGGGACTGCACGCGGCCGGCGGACAGGCCGCGCTGCACCTTGCGCCACAGCACCGGCGAGAGGTTGAAGCCGACCAGGTAGTCGAGCGCGCGACGGGCCTGCTGGGCGTCGACCAGGTCGCTGGCGATCCCGCGGGGCTTCTGCATGGCCTCGTTGATCGCGCGCGGGGTGATCTCGGTGAACACCACCCGGTGCAGCTGCTTGCCGTCGAGCAGGCCGCGTTCGCGCAGGATCTCGGCGATGTGCCAGCTGATGGCCTCGCCCTCGCGGTCCGGGTCGGTCGCGAGGTAGCTGCCGTCGGCCGCCTTCGCCGCCTTCGCGCTCGCCTCGA
>JAAZHF010000134.1 GCA_012510865.1 Gammaproteobacteria bacterium | reverse complement strand
GCTTCAACGACGTCACGCTGGCCGAGGCCGCGGCCGAGTTCAACCGCTGGAACGCGCGCCCGATCCTGGTTGCCGACGAGGCCGCCGCCGCCCTGCGCATCGGCGGCAGCTTCCGCTGGTCGAACGCGGAGGGCTTCGTGCGCCTGCTGGAGCAGGGCTTCCCGGTCCGCGCCGAGGTCCACGACGACCGGATCGTGCTGCACGGCGAATAGCCGCCCGGCGCGGGGGGATTTCGCCGCGTGGTTCGTCCCGGTACGTGGAGGCGGCGCGCCCGCGCCGCATGGGGAGCCCGACCGATGAAGCCGCTTCGTCCCTTGCGCCTGCTGCTGCTGTCCCTGGCCTGCTCCGCCGCGCTTGCCGCGCAGGCGCAGGAACCGGCCGCCGCCGCGATCGACATCCCCGCCGGCAGCCTGGCTTCGGCGCTCGACGCGCTCGCCCGCCAGTCCGGCGTGCAGCTGGTCTACCGCGCCGACCAGCTCCGCGACGCGCGCACCGGCGGCGTCCGCGGGACCCTGAGCACCTCCGACGCGCTTGACCGCCTGCTGCAGGGCAGCGGATTCAGCGCGCGCCGCGACGAATCCGGCGCCGTGCTCATCGTGCCCGCCTCCACTGCGCCGGCCGCGCCACGGTCCGTGCCCGCGCGGCCGGCGTCCCCGCCGGCGCCCGTGCCCGCGCAGGCGGAAGACGACGTCACGCAGTTCGACGCGATGCAGGTCACCGGCTCGCGCATCCCGCGCGCGCAGGTCGAGGGCCCCGCGCCGATCACCGTGATCACCGCGGCCGACATCGAGGCCGGCGGCTTCACCAGCGTGCCCGACGTGATGCAGTCGCTGACCCAGAACGGCGGCCAGACGCAGAGCCAGCAGTCGGCGGGCGGCGCCGACTTCTCGCCGGGCGCGCAGCAGGTCGACCTGCGCGCGCTGGGGCCCAACCACACCCTGGTGCTGGTGAACGGCCGCCGCATCGCCGACTTCCCGCTGCCCTTCGGCGGCCGCAGCAATTTCACCGACGTCTCCAGCCTGCCGCTGGGCATGATCGAGCGGATCGAAGTGCTGACCGGAAGCGCGTCGGCGATCTACGGCTCCGATGCGATCTCCGGCGTGGTCAACTTCATCCTCAAGCGTCGCGCCGACGGCACCACGGTCGACTACCGCTACGGCCAGACGGAGCGTGGCGACGCGCAGTCGCATCGCTTGAACGTGTCCAGCGGCTACGACAACGGCGACTTCCACGCCGTGTTCGGCTTCGAGTACCGCAGGCAGGACCCGCTGTGGGGCTTCGAGCGCAGGGAGCAGGACTCCAGCTTCGACGCGCCCACCGCGAACTCGCGGGTGCCCCCTCGCACCTTCCTGGTCACCGACTGGTGGGACGACTACATCGACCCCGGCGAGGACACCTGCGCGGCCATGTCGCACCTCAACGAGGGCACGCTCGGCTACCACGAGCGCCCGCGCTACGGCATGTTCTGCGGCAGCGACCGCGCGGTCGCCTACCGCACCCAGATCAGCAAGCGCGACGGCATCAACGCCTACGCCTCGCTGGGCCATGCCTTCGAAGGCGGCCACGAGTGGTTCGCCGACGTGCAGGCCGGGCGCCACGAGGTGTCGCTGTTCCGCGCGCCGCGCAGCTGCGCGCTGATGACCCCCGACGGCGTCGAGCACGACTATTTCCACAACATCTTCGGCGGCGAGGACGAGGACGAGCGTTACAACCGCCAGTACTGGCAGCGCCAGTTCACGCTCGAGGAAATGGGCGGCCTGGGCAACGGCATGGTCAGGACCGTCCAGAAGACCTTCGGCCTGACCACCGGCATGCGCGGCTCGGTGTGGGGCGACTGGAACTACGAGGCCTCGCTCAGCCACTCGCAGTACAAGGCCCGGATCCGCTGGCCGCAGATCGTGGCCGCCGCGGCCAACGACCTGTTCCTCGGGCCGCTGCTGGGCTACACCGACAGCGGCTACCCGATCTACAACGCCGACCCCGCGCGGCTGTGGACACCGCTGACCCGCGCCGAGTACGACAGCATCTTCGCCTACACCACCTACCACCCGGAGTCGGAGAGCCAGGCCCTGGCCCTGACCCTGACCCGCGCCGAGCTGTTCAGCCTGCCGGGCGGCGCGGCCGGCTTCGCGGCCACCGCCGAGATCGGCCGCCAGTCCTACGACCTCAATCCCGACCCGCTGGCGACCGAGTACTACTACTACAGCTGGAAGGACTCCGATGGACATGGCAGCCGCAACCGCTGGGCGCTGGCCGGTGAGCTGCGCATGCCGGTGCTGGAGACGTTGAACCTGAGCGTGGCCGGCCGCTACGACCGGTACCGCTTCGCCGGCCGCGACCCCGGCAAGTTCACCTGGAGCGCGGGCATGGAGTGGCGCCCGCTCGACAGCCTGCTGGTGCGCGGCTCCTACGGCACCGCGTTCCGCGCACCCGACCTGCACTACGTATTCGCCGGCCCCGGCAACGACGAGACCAGCGCACCCGACTACTGGCGCTGCGCCACCGAGCAGGGCGACGTGCCCTTCGACGAGTGCGACTACGACCGCGAAGGCATCATCCGCAGCCGCGCCGGCAGCGCGGACCTGGAGCCGGAGACGAGCGATTCGTGGACCGTCGGCCTGGTCTGGTCGCCCTCGTCATGGCTGGACCTGTCGCTGGACTGGTTCGACATCGACATGCGCAACCAGGTGCAGGACCTGCGCGTGCAGGACGTGATGATCAACGAGCGCGACTGCCGCCTCGGAACGCTCGACATCGATTCGCCCATCTGCGTGGACACGCTGGCGCGGATCACGCGCATGCCCGACGGCACGCTCTACGGCGTGCACGTGAACCCGATCAACATCGCCCGCGAGCGCACCAGCGGCGCCGACCTCAGCGCCAACCTGCGCTGGGACACCGCGATCGGCCTGTTCCGGCTCACCGGCAGCTACACCTGGGTGCACGAGCACGAGATCCAGGACTACCCGGACGAACCGGTCACCGACATGTTCGCGATCAACAGCGGCTACGACATCCCGCGCACCAAGGCCAGCCTGCGGCTGTCGTGGTCGAAGGGCCCGCTGTCGGCGTCGATCCAGGGCCGTCGCCTGGGCCGCATCCCCAACGATGATTCCTACTACGAGATCTGGTCGCCCGAGGACGGCACCGATCCGTGGACCGGGGCCACCTACCGCTACAACGCCAACGTGCAGTACGAGTTCAGCGAGCGCTCGCGGCTGTCGCTGTCGGTGGTCAACCTCTTCGACAAGGACCCGCCCTACGACCCGACCTATACCGGCTATCCCTACTACGACATCGCCTGGTTCGACCGCGAAGGCCGCAGCTTCTACCTGCAGTACACGCACAAGTTCGGCGGCAGCGCGCTGTAGCGGCGGAGCCGCGGCGCGGGATCAGACCGTGCCGCGGTTGCGCCCCTGCCAGGGCCGGTACCACTCGCGGATGCGGCGCATGTCGGCGTCGGCGTCGTCGCCGACGTGGAACGGCGGCCCGATGCCGATGATCCGCTCCGGGTAGTGGAAGTAAACCGGCAGCACCGGCACGTCGGCGGCGCGGGCCACCTTCAGGAAGCCGCTCTTCCAGTGCTCCACGCGCCTGCGGGTGCCCTCGGGGGCCAGGCCGAACCAGAAGCGCTCGCTGCCGCGGATCATCTGCGCGACCTGCTCGACCACGCCCGCGGAACGACTGCGGTCGACCGCGATCACGCCCAGCTTGCGCAGCAGTGCGCCCAGCGGCCACCAGAAGAGCTCGCGCTTGCCCAGGATCCTGATGTCGAGGCCCAGCCCGAGCTTCGCGGCGAAGCCCCAGACACCGTCCCAGTTCGACGAGTGCGGCGCCGCGATCAGCACCACGCGCGGCAGGTCGGGGAACTCGCCGACGAGCCGCCAGCCGCCCAGGCGCAGGATGCTGCGCCCGAGCCATCGCGTGAACCGGTTGTGCCGCACCCTCGGCGCCTGCGGCGGCAGCGACGGCAGGATGTCGTTGGATGCGCCCATGCGTTCCCCGTGCGCTCAGTCCCAGTCGCGCCCGCTGCGCCCGCGCTTGATCGTACTACGCTCGCGCTTGGCTTCCAGGCGCCGCGCCTTCGCCGCACGGCTGGGCCGGGTGGCCACGCGCGGCCTGGGCGCGTGCAGTCCGGTCGCGATGAACGCCGCCAGCCGCTGGCGCGCGTCCTCGCGGTGGCGCTCCTGGGTACGGAAGCGCTGCGCGTTGATCACCAGCACGCCGTCGTCGGTGACCCTGCGGTCGCGCCGCGCCAGCAGGCGTTCGCGCACCGCCTCCGGCAGGGACGGCGAGTTGGCGACGTCGAAGCGCAGCTCGACCGCGGTGGCGACCTTGTTGACGTTCTGACCGCCGGGGCCGGATGCACGGACGAAGCGCTCGACCAGCTCGCGTTCGGGAATGGCGATGGCGTCGGTGTCGTTCATGGCTGCCCGAACAGTGCCAGCGCGCGCGCGAACCCGGCGTCGACCGGCGCGCGCACCCGCACGGTGACGCCCGGCTCGAAGGGGTGCGGGAAGTGGAGCTGCTCCGCGTGCAGCAGCATGCGGTGGATGCCGAGCATGCGGAAGCTGCGGTTGTGGCGGCCGTCGCCGTGGCTGGTGTCGCCGATCAGGTGGTGCGAGAGATGCTTGAGGTGGCGGCGGATCTGGCGGAAGCGACCGGTCTCCGGCCACGCCCGCAGCAGCGCGTAGCGCGAGGTCTCGAAGCCGGCCGAAGGCATCGGCAGTTCGGCGATGGCCAGGCGTTCGAAGCGCGTGACCGCGGGCTTCTTCTGCGGCTTGCCGGGGCCCCCGTCGAGCGGATGGTCGACGGTGAAGGCCTCGTCCGCGGGCCAGCCGCGGCAGACGGCGAGGTAGGCCTTCCCGACATCGCCCGCCATCAGCGACTTGCCGAGCGCGGAGGCCGCCTCGCGGTCGAAGGCCAGCAGCAGGCCGCCGCTGGTGGCGCGGTCGAGGCGGTGCACGAGGTGGATCGGGCGGCCGAACTGCGCGCGCAGCCGGTCGGCGGCGAAGTCGCCTTCGCCCCGCGCGAGCCTGCTGTCGTGGACCATGAGGCCGGCCGGCGTGTCGACGATCGCGAAGCCGTCCTCGAGATGCAGGACCGGCAGCGCTTTGGTGGCATCGATGCTGGAACCGGCGTTCCTGGCCCCGCTTCGATGGAACCGGACCCTGCAGGAGCGGCCGTTGTGGGAGCGGCCGTTGTGGGAGCGGCTATAGCCGCGATCATGCTGCGGGATCGACGGGAGCGATCGCGGCTATAGCCGCTCCCACAAAAGCCGCTGCAACAACAGCCGGTCCCGCGGGTGCCGGCGGGGTTCATCGCCGGGGGCGGGCGGCGAGGATCGCCCACAGGCCGCCGATGCCGGCGAGCCACGCGGCGACCGGCACCGACCACAGCCGCGGGCCGCCGGCGTCGAGGCCGTACAGCACCGCGGCGGCCACCAGCAGGCCCACGCCCAGGATCGCGGCCACGGTGCGCCGCTGCATCGCGCGCATCACCTCGACCAGCTCGGCCACCTCCTTCGAATGCATGCCCAGCTGGTGCCGGCCCTCGACCTGCTGGGTCAGCCAGGCGTGCAGCAGGCCGGGCATCTCCGGCGCGCGCGTGGCCAGCTCGGGCAGCCGCTTGCGCAACTCGCCGGCCAGCCGCTTCGGGCTGTAGCGCTCGGCCAGGATCCGCTCCAGCACCGGGCGCGCCACCGCCCAGATGTCGATCCGCGGATCCAGGTGCCGGCTCACCCCCTCGACGTTGAGCAGGGTCTTCTGGAGCAGGATCAGCTGCGGCTGCAGCGTCAGCTGGTAGCGCTGCGCGGTGCGGAACAGCTTCAGCAGCACTTCGCCCAGCGAGAACTCCGCCAGCGGCCGCGTGAAGTAGGGTTCGCACACCCCGCGCACCGCGGCCTCGAGTTCGTCCAGCCGCAGCGTCGACGGCATCCAGCCGGCCTGCACGTGCAGCTCGGCGATGCGCCGGTAGTCCTTGTTGAAGATCGCCATGAAGTTCTCGGCGAGGTAGTACTGGTCCTCGCCCGAGAGCTGGCCGACGATGCCGAAGTCGAGCGCGATGAAGCGCGGGTTCACGCGCCGCTGCGGGTCGTCGTCCACCCAGATGTTCCCGGCATGGGCGTCGGCGTGGAAGAAGTTGTCGCGGAAGACCTGGGTGTAGAACACGCGCACGGCCTTGGCCGCGAGCTGCTTCCGGTCCAGGCCCGCGGCCTCGATCGCCGCGAGGTCGTCGCTGGGGATGCCGCTGACCCGCTCCAGGGTCAGGATCCGCTCGGTGCTGTGCGACCACACCGGCGCCGGCACGTACAGGTCCGGCGAGCCCTCCCAGTTCCGGCGCAGCACCGAGGCGTTGGCGCCCTCGCGCTGCAGGTCGAGCTCGGCGGCGAGCGTGGC
>JAAZHF010000133.1 GCA_012510865.1 Gammaproteobacteria bacterium | reverse complement strand
GCAGCCCCTCGCGCACGATGTCGGCCTTGGACATCCGCTGGAGCGGTGCGTGCACGCGGATGCCCGCTGCGCTGCACCTACTGCGATACCGCCTATGCCTTCCACGGCGGCGAGTGGCTCGACGTGGATGCGATCCTCGCCGAAGTCGAGGGCCACGGCGTGCGCCACGTCTGCGTGACCGGCGGCGAGCCGCTGGCGCAGAAGCGCTGCCTCGGGCTGCTGGAGCGGCTGTGCGACGCCGGCTACGCCGTGTCCCTGGAGACCTCGGGCGCGATCGACATCGGCGGGGTCGACCCGCGCGTGTCGCGCGTGCTGGACGTCAAGACGCCGGGCTCTGGCGAGGCGTCGCGCAACCTCTGGGGCAACCTCGACCTGCTGACCGCGCACGACCAGGTCAAGTTCGTGCTCTGCGGGCGCGCGGACTACGAGTGGGCCCGCGGCGTGCTCATGGAGCACGCGCTCCACCAGCGCTGCGACGTGCTGTTCTCGCCCAGCAAGTCCGAGCTGCCGGCGCGCGAGCTCGCGGACTGGATCGTCGCCGACCGCCTGCCGGTGCGTTTCCAGCTGCAGCTCCACAAGATCCTCTGGAACGACGAACCCGGGCGCTGAGCCGATGTCGACGAAGAACGCGGTCGTGCTGGTGTCCGGCGGCATGGATTCCGCCGTGGTCCTCGCCATCGCGCGTGAACAGGGCTATGCCGTGCACGCGCTGAGCGTCGCCTATGGCCAGCGGCACACCTCCGAGCTCGACGCGGCGAGGGCGCTGGCCGCGGAGCAGGGCGCGGTCGCGCACAAGGTGGTGGGCGTGGACCTGCGCGCGATCGGGGGCTCGGCGCTGACCGCCGACATCGAGGTGCCCGAGCCGGGCAGCGCCGGGATCCCGGTCACCTACGTCCCCGCGCGCAACACGATCATGCTCTCGATTGCGCTGGGCTGGGCCGAGGTGCTCGGCGCCGCCGACATCTTCTGCGGGGTCAACGCGGTCGACTACTCGGGCTATCCCGACTGCCGCCCGGAGTTCATCGAGGCCTTCGAGCGGCTGGCCAACCTGGCCACGCAGGCCGGCGTGGAAGGCGCGGGCATCCGCGTGCACGCACCGCTCCAGCGGATGTCCAAGGCCGACATCGTGCGCGAGGGGCTGCGCCTGGGCGTGGACTTCTCGAAGACGGTCTCGTGCTATCGCGCCGATGCCCTCGGCCGGGCCTGCGGGCACTGCGATGCCTGCGCGCTGCGGGCCGAAGGCTTCGCGGCCGCCGGGGCCGAGGACACGACGCGCTACGTGGACTGAGGTCCGCCGGAAGACTTGTCCCCGCCGCTTCCGGTGGTTCCGCCAGCGGGCGGGCCACGATGGCTGCAGGCCGGTTCGTCACCGGCGCGCCGCAGGCGGCGCAGCGGATCGATCTCCAGCCCGATGCGCAGCGAACGGCCGATGCGCTCGGCGGTCTTGAAGACATGGCGGGCCTGCTCGCGCGGCAGCACCTCGCGGGCGGTCCGGTCCCAGAGCGCCAGCCAGCGCGCGAAGTGCTGGTCGTCCAGTCCCAGCGGCCGGTGCGCCGCCATCGGGTTGCCACGGTAGCTGCCGGCGCGCAGCAGCACCGAGCACCAGAACCGCACCAGGGTGTCGAGGTGCGCGTCCCAGTCGTCGACCGCGGCCTCGAACACCGGACCCAGGAGCCAGTCGCCGCGGGCGCGGTCGTAGAACGCGTGGACGAGGCGGGTGATCGCCGCTTCGTCGGGAAGATGGGCCGCGGTGCCGGTCGGCGGGGGCGGGTGGGGGTCGGAGGGGAGCATGCAGCCAGTATCGGTGCCGGGCCCAGGGCCGGGCCTTGACCCAGGTCAGCCGGCGGCGGGTGCGGGCCGCGGATGCGCGGCGGGACTGGTGGGCCGTGCTGGATTCGAACCAGCGACCAGCGGATTAAAAGTCCGATGCTCTACCGGCTGAGCTAACGGCCCGGCAAGTGCGGAATTATGTCACGCCGCGGCGGCCACCGTCTCCAGCACGACCGCGCCGTAGCGCTCGAGCTTGCCGGCGCCGATGCCGGGCACGCCGGCGAGTTCGTCCGTCGATCCCGGGCGCAGGGTCGCGATTTCGCGCAGGGTGGCATCGTGGAAGATGACGTAGGGCGGGACGCTCTGTTCGCGCGCCAGCCGCGTGCGCAGCTCGCGCAGGGCCTCGAACAGCGGGCGCGCCTCCGCCGGCAGGTCCGCGGCGGGCGCACGGCCCTCGCGCTGGCGTTCCCGGCCGCGTCCGCGCGGCGGCTCCTTGCGCAGCAGGACCTGGCGCCGGCCCTGCAGGACGTCGCGGCTGCCCGCGGTCAGCCGCAGCCCCCCGTAGCCCTCGGTGTCGACCTCGAGCAGGCCCGCGGCGACCAGCTGGCGGAACACGCCCCGCCATGCGCGCGAGTCGAGTTCGGTGCCGATGCCGTAGGTGCTCAGGGCGTCGTGCCCGAACTGCCGGATGCGCTCCGACTCCGAGCCGCGCAGCACGTCGATCAGGTGCGCGGCGCCGAAGCGCTGGCCGGTGCGGTAGACGCAGGACAGCGCCTTCTGCGCGGCCACCGTCGCGTCCCAGGTCTCCGGCGGGGACAGGCAGTTGTCGCAGTTGCCGCAGGGCTCGCCGGGACCCTTGGCGGCATAGTCCTCGCCGAAGTTCGCGAGCAGCACCTGGCGGCGGCAGCGGGTGGTCTCGCAGTAGCCCACCAGGGCGTCGAGCTTGCGGTGCTCCAGGCGCTTGCGCTCGTCGCCCGATTCCGACTGGTCGATCATCTGCCGCAGCAGCACCACGTCGCCCAGGCCGTGGCACATCCAGGCCTCGGCGGGGTCGCCGTCGCGGCCGGCGCGACCGGTCTCCTGGTAATAGCCCTCGATCGACTTCGGCAGGTCCATGTGCGCCACGAAGCGCACGTCGGGCTTGTCGATGCCCATGCCGAAGGCGATCGTCGCCACCATGACCACCCCGTCCTCGAGCAGGAAGCGGCGCTGGTTGGCGGCGCGCACCGCGGCGTCCAGGCCGGCGTGGTAGGGCAGGGCGTCGATCCCGGCCTCGGCCAGCAGCGCGGCGGTCTTCTCGACCTTGTTGCGCGACAGGCAGTAGACGATGCCGGCCTCGCCGCGGTGCCCCGCGATGAAATCCAGGAGCTGGCGGTTGGCGTTGTCCTTGTGGACCACGGTGTAGCGGATGGTCGGGCGGTCGAAGGAG
>JAAZHF010000132.1 GCA_012510865.1 Gammaproteobacteria bacterium | reverse complement strand
GACCTGAGCCAACCGACGATGCCGCCGGCGGCGGGCGCGACCGCGGCGACCGGGGCGGGCGCCGGGGCAGGGGCCGCCTCGGGCTCGGGGCGCGCTTCGCGGACCGGCGCAGGACGCGCGGGCTGGACCTTGGTCACCGCGGCCGCGGGGACGTTGAGGTTGGCCTTGGTCAGCCCGATGGTCGCGACCTTGCGCGGCGTGCAGCGGCGGTAGCTCGGGCGCGCGGCCTCCTCGTCGAGTTCGTTGGCGCGGAGGCGGGTCACCTCGTAGTGCGGGGTGAGCAGCTGCTCGTCGGCGACGATCACGAGCGGTGCGGCGTGGCGGGGCTCGATCTCGCGCAGCGCGCCGCGCTTCTCGTTGAGCAGGTAGTTGGCGATCTCCACCGGCGCCTGCACCAGCACCTGCCCGGTGTTGTCCTTCATCGCGTGCTCTTCCGCGAGCCGGATGATGGCGAGGGCGAGCGACTCGACGCTGCGCATGCGGCCGTGGCCCTCGCAGCGCGGACACACCACCTGGCTCGACTCGCCCAGGCTCGGCCGCAGGCGCTGGCGGCTCATCTCGAGCAGGCCGAAGCGCGAGATCCGGCCCAGCTGCACGCGCGCGCGGTCGTACTTGAGCGCGCCCTGGAGCCGGTTCTCGACCTCGCGCTGGTGCTTGTTCGAGGACATGTCGATGAAGTCGATGACCACCAGCCCGCCGAGGTCGCGCAGGCGCAGCTGGCGGGCCACTTCGTCGGCGGCCTCGAGGTTGGTGTGGAACGCGGTCTCCTCGATGTCGCCACCCTTGGTGGCGCGCACCGACTAGACGTCGACCGAGGTCTGCGCCTCGGTCTGGTCGATCACCACCGCGCCCCTGGAAGGCAGGCGGATCGTGCGCTCGTAGGCGTTCTCGATCTGGGATTCGATCTGGAAGCGGTTGAACAGCGGGACGTCGTCCGTGTAGTGCTTGAGCTTGCGCAGGTTGTGCGGCATCACCTGCTCGATGAACTCGCGCGCCTCCTGGTACATCTCGGGCGTGTCCACGAGGATCTCGCCGATGTCCGCGCGCATGTAGTCGCGCAGGGCGCGGATGATCAGCCGCGACTCCTGGTAGATCAGGAACGGCGCCGGCTTGCTCAGCGCGGCTTCGGCCACGGCCTTCCATACCGACAGCAGGTAGTCCAGGTCCCACTGGAGTTCCTCGGCGTCGCGGCCGACGCCGGCGGTGCGGATGATCACGCCCATGTCATCGGGGATGGCGAGGGCATCCATCGCCTTCTTGAGTTCGGCCCGGTCCTCGCCCTCGATCCGGCGCGACACGCCGCCGGCGGTGGGCGAATTGGGCATCAGCACCAAGTAGCGGCCGGCCAGCGAGATGAACGTGGTCAGGGCGGCGCCCTTGGTGCCGCGCTCGTCCTTGTCGACCTGCACGACCACTTCCTGGCCTTCGCGCAGGAGCTCCTTGATGCCGGCCTTGTTGTGGTCGACGCCGGAGGCGAAGTAGTCGCGGGAGATTTCCTTCAGCGGAAGGAAACCGTGGCGCTGGGCGCCGTACTCGACGAAGGCGGCCTCGAGCGAAGGCTCGATGCGGGTGATCCGCCCCTTGTAGATGTTGGACTTCTTCTGTTCCTTCGACGGTTGCTCGATGTCGATGTCGTACAGGGTCTGTCCATCGAAGATGGCGACGCGGAGTTCTTCGGCCTGCGTCGCGTTGATCAGCATGCGCTTCATTGTTGCGTTCCTCGCGCGCTCTCGCACGCGGAACGCCGGGGCGTTCGCCTGGATGTGGCCCGCCGCCGGCGCGCGAGCGCCTGGCGACCCTGGTTGTTTCCAGCGCTGCACACCACGGCGGGCCGCGGGAGCGCTTGTTCCAAATCTTCTGTTTTTCGGGCCGGCGGCTGCGCAGGGCCACCCCTTTTCGGAAGGCCTGCGCGCCACGCGGGGCATGTTCAGCGCCGGTGCCATGGCACCGGGCGATCACAGGACCTGCCGTCCAGCCGCTAACATGTCTGCCCCGTGGGCAGTGGCCGCGCGCTGGAAGGACCCGCGGAAGGCCGGCTTTTGGCCGGGGAACTTCCAGCGAAATCAGGACCTTATCTCGCCTGCCGAGTGTAGCAGAATTTTTGCCCGGCCGGAGACGGCAATCGACCCGCCCGCGCGCCCAGGAAACCGCCGATGACCGATGCAACAACCCGGATGGACACGACCGCAGGCGGAGGCGGGGTCCGGCTCGTCCGCGTGCCCGGCGACCGTGATGGCCAGCGCCTGGACAACTTCCTGCTCGGCCAGCTGAAGGGCGCGCCGCGCTCGCTGGTCTACAAGCTGGTCCGAAGCGGCCAGGTGCGCGTGAACGGGGGGCGGGCCAGGGCGGACCGGCGGCTCGAGGCGGGCGACGAAGTCCGGATCCCGCCGGTCCGGATCGAGGAGCCCGCGGACCGCGGAGTGCCGCCGCGCGGACTCCTGGACGCCATGGCGGCCAGCATCGTGTTCGAGGACGCCCGGCTCCTGGCGGTGGACAAGCCCTCCGGGATCGCCAGCCACGGCGGAAGCGGCGTCGGCTTCGGGGTGATCGAAACCCTGCGGGCGCTGCGGCCGGGCCAGGCCCTCGAGCTCGTGCACCGGCTCGATCGCGACACCTCCGGGCTGATGGTGGTGGCGAAGAAGCGTTCGGCCCTGTCCGAACTGCAGGCGCTGATGCGCGGAGAGGGCGGCCCTGGTCCCCGCAAGCGCTACCTCGCGCTGCTGCTGGGCCGCATGCCCGACGGCGTCATGAGCGTGGATGCGCCACTGCACGTCGGCCTGCGGCAGGGCGGGGAGCGGCACGTCCAGGTCGACGCCGGGGGCAAGCCCTCGCTCAGCCATTTCCGGCTGCTCGAGCGGCGCGGCGGCCAGTCCTACTGCGAGGTCAGGATCGAGACCGGCCGCACCCACCAGATCCGGGTCCATGCCCGCCACATCGGCCATCCGGTCGCCGGCGACGACAAGTACGGTGACCCGGAGGCCAACCGCCGCCTGCGCGACCGGAGCGGCCTGCGCCGCCTGTTCCTGCACGCGGCCTCGCTGGAGTTCGCGCTCGACGCCGGGCGCACGCCCTACGTCCTCAACGCGCCGCTGGCGCCGGAGCTGGCCGAGGCCCTGGACCGGCTGGGCTGATGCCGCCTGATGCCGCTCCTCAGGCGGCGAGTTCGTCGGTCCGCGCGGCGCAGATGAAGTCGTTCTCGCTCAGGCCCCCGACGTCGTGCGTGGACCAGCGCACCTCGCAGCGATCGTAGTGGACGCCGAGGTCGGGATGGTGGTCCTCGCGATTGGCCATGTGCGCCAGCGCGTTCACGAAGGAGATCGTGTGCCGGTAGTCGGGGAAGCGGAAGGTCCGGACCAGGGCCTTGCCGTCCTCGGCCAGGTCCCAGTCGGGGACTTCGGGCAGCAGTTCGCGGATCCGGGCGTCGGGCAGCCGGTGTTCGGCCCCGCGGCGGGGCAGGCAGTGGGCGCGGGCGAGGGGGATGAGGTCGGTCATGGACGGCTCCTGCGGCGGCGGGGCCCGGCTGCTGAACGGCTGGTGTCGCGTCGGGCGCGTGACGCGCCGGATGCCGGCAAACCGGGGCGGGGCGGATAGAATACGCGCATGATCAATATCTCCGACTCCGCGCAGGCCCACTTCCGCAAGCTGGTCGAGCGCGAGGGCGTGCCCGGCATGGGCGTGCGCCTGGCCGCGGTGCGCGCGGGCACCCCGCAGGCCGACGTCCGCCTCGAGTTCGCGGCGCCCGATGAACTCCGGGGCGACGAGTGGGCCGTGGATTGCGACGGGTTCACGCTCTGGCTCGACGCCGGGAGCGTGCCCTTCCTCGAGGACGCGGAAATCGACTACACGATGCTCGCCACCGGCGGGCAGCTGCAGATCCGCGCGCCGCGCATCAAGGGCGTGCGCCCCGGCGAAGGCTCGTCCCTCGTCGAGCTGGTCCGCTGGACGATCGAACACGTCGTGAACCCGCAGCTCGCCTCGCATGGCGGGCACGTCGCGGTCCAGGAGGTCACGGCGGAGGGAGTGGTGGTGCTGAACTTCGGCGGCGGCTGCCATGGCTGCGGGATGGCCGACGTGACCCTGAAGCAGGGCATCGAGAAGACCCTGCTCGACCAGGTCCCCGGGGTCACCGCGGTCCGCGACGCGACCGACCACGCCACCGGGTCGGCGCCGTACATTCCGCGCGCCTCGGCCTGATCCCGGGCACGCGCTTCGACCGCGACGGATGTTCACCGCCGCCGAACTGATCGAAGCCCTGCGCCGCCGCACGCGGCGGTCACTGCGTCCACCGCCCCCGCCGGGCGAGTTCCCCCCCGGCTGGAAGGCCTGGTTCGAAGCCATGGCGGCCCGGCCCGGCCGCACGGTCGGCGCGGCCCGGGACGAGATCGTCGCGCTGCTCGCCGCGCGCGAGCCGGCCGTTTCCGCCGCGGTGGTCGAACGCATGGGCCGCTGGCGTGCGTTCCGGCTGCTCTGGCGGCAGGACTGGCAGCCGGCCAGCAGCGACGAGCGCTGGATGCGGATCGCCTCGACCACGGCGACCCTGGTCCTGCACCTGCTGTTCACCGTGATGCTCGCGTGGCTGATGTTCACGCGCTTCCACTTTCCCGCGCCCGCGGAGGACGCCCGCGAGGGCGAGGAGCACGTGCTGCAGGTGGAGTACGTGGGCGAAGGGACGCAGGAAGAGGGCGGCTCCGGCGCGACGCCGTCCGCGGTCGACGCGCCGGGCCCGCAGTCCGGCCCGGCGGCGGCCGCCCCGGGACCGGCCGTGCGCGCGGCGGTCGCCGCGCCGCCGGCGGAGCCGCGTCCGGAGCCGCCGCCGGAACCTGTTCCGGAGGCGCTTCCGCCGCCGCTGCCCGAGCGTCCGGTCGTCATCGAGGCGCCGGCGATCGCGCCGCCCGCGGTCACTGTCCCGCAGGTGCTGCAGGTCACCGAGGTCGACGTGGCGGACCGGCGCTTCGAAGTGCCTCCGCCCCGGGAGCCGGCGGTGGTGGATCTGCCGCCGGTCGAGGCTCCCGAGGTCGAGCTTCGCAGGCGCGACGTCGACGCACGCCAGGATGCGGTCCCCCGGCTGGCCGCTCCGTCGACGCGTGACGTGGAGCTGGCGGTCCCGGAGCGGGGGCCGCGCGGTGTCGCCGCGGTCGAACGCAGGATCGAGCTGGCGGAGCCCGCCCGGATCGACGTGCGCCCGGTGGCGGCGGAGGTCCGTGCGCCGGGCTTGCCTGCAGTCGCGCCGGCCGAGGTGCAGGCGCGCAGCCGCGAACTGCCGATGCCCGCGCCGCGATCCGATGCGGCCGGCGCCGCGCCAGGCAGCGCGCGCAGCACCGCCAGCGGCGAAACCGGCAGCGAGGCGGCTCCCGTCGCGGGCGCCGGCAGCCAGCCGGCCGGGTCCGGAGGGCGCCCCCTGGCGGGCACCGGCGCGCGCGAGTCGGGACAGGCCGCGGGCGCCGGCCAGCGCACGGGCCAGCCGCCGGGGGCGCCGCCGTCGTCGCGCGCTGGCGACGACTGGGGGGATTCGACGCGCAACGTGCCGGGACGGCAGGCGGGTACGCGGGGCGCGTCGGGACTGTTCGATGCCGACGGCCGGCCGCGGCTCGCGGACGGCGGTCGCGTCGGCGGCGGACTGCCACCGGGAACGATCACCGAGGATTTCGAGAACATCGACCGCCGCGGCACGTGGCTCAAGCGCCCGCCCTACGACTACGAACCGACCTCGTTCGACCGCTTCTGGCTGCCCAGTGAAAGCCTGCTCGAAGAGTGGGTGAGGCGCAGCGTCACCGAGGTCCTGATCCCGATCCCCGGGACCACGAAGACCATCCGCTGCGTGACCGTGATGCTTGCCCTGGGCGGCGGCTGCGGGATCGTCGATCCGAACCTGCAGGAGCAGCCCGCCGGGGCCCGCGAACCTCCACCCGTCCCGTTCAAACCCGAGCTGCAGGAAGCGCAGGACAGCCTTGCGAGGCCGCCGGAGCGCTGAGCGCCGGCGGCCCCGGAAGACGGGGTCAGTTGATGCTGTGGACGCCGTGCAGGTCGCGGACCTGCGCCGGGCGGGATGCGAAGTATGCCGCCAGGTCGGCGATCTGCTGGTCGTCGAGCCCGCGCGCCTGGTTCGACATCAGCGCGTGGTCGCGCTCGCCGCTGCGATAGGCCTGCAGCGACTGCGCCAGGTAGTCGCGGTACTGGCCGCCGAGCTTCGGATAGCTGGGATCGAGCGGGTTGTTGCCGTCGGCGCCGTGACAGTCGATGCACGACTGGCCGGTGGCGTCGCCCTTGGCATTGGCCTTGCGCTCGCCTTCTTCGATGCGGCCCTCGGGCAGGGCCGACGCGATGGTGGCGCGGACGACGCCCGGTTCGGCCGGGGTGGGCCCGCCGCAGGCGGCGAGGACGAGGGTGGCGGCCAGCGCCAGGCCGGAGGCTGCGAAGGTCTTCATGGAGCGGCTCACGGAGTCAGGCCCGAAAGGAAGGCGGCGATGTCAGCGATGTCCTGGTCGCTGAAGCTCTGCGCCTGGACTTCCATCGTCGGGTGCCTGCGCGTCCCACGCCGGTATTCCGTCAGCGCGTTGGCGAGGTACTCGGCCGACTGGCCGCCGATCTTGGGGACGTGGTAGTGCGGGTAGGCGTTCTTGTAGCCCTCGATGCCATGGCATCCCACGCAGGTATAGGTGAGGGCGCGCCCCCTGTCGGCGTCGCCGGCCGGCTGCTGCGCGAAGGCCGCGGGTGCGTGCAAGGAGAAGGCGAGGGCAAGGCAGGCGGCGATCGGCAACGGTCGAATCATTTCGGGTTCCGCGTCCTGTTCGGTTGGATTGGGAGGGCCTGCGACTACTCCCCGTCGCGGACCATCGCTGCAGTATAGCGATGCTGCGAAGCGCAGTTAAAGTTCGAAGCGGTCCGGCGCGCCCGCGACGTGCGCCGGCACCCTGCCGTTGGCATGCATGACCTTCGGCTGATTCGAGCGGCGGACTGGTGATGTACCTTGCTACCACACCATTCTGGCTCCGCTCCTCCATGCACGATATCCGCACGATCGACCGACGTTCCTTCGCCGGCCCCGCCGCCCTGATCATCTGCGCCGCGCTCCTGCTCCAGGGCTGCGGCTCGCGCGCCGACGACAAGGCGAAGGAGGACGAGGCGCCGCCCGCGGTGACTGTGGAGGCGGTCGCGGCCGAGCCGCGCGCGATGGCCGCGAGCTACAGCGGCACCGCTCCGCTGGAGGCGCGCGCCGAGTCGCAGGTGGTCGCGAAGACCTCCGGCGTCGCGCTGGAAGTGCTCGTCGACGAAGGCGACGTCGTGCGCGCGGGGCAGGTCCTGGTGCGCATCGACCCCGACCGCGCGCGGCTCAACCTGGCCCAGATCGACGCCCAGGTGAAGAAGCTCGAGGCCAACTACCGCCGCGCAAGCGAGCTCGTGAAGCAGCAGATGGTGAGCGTGGGCGACCACGACCAGCTGCGCTACGACCTCGAGAACGCGCGCGCCACGTGGCGCCTGGCGCAGCTCGAGCTTTCCTATACCAACGTCACCGCGCCGATTTCCGGCGTGGTCGCCTCGCGCTCGATCAAGCCGGGCAACTTCGAGCAGATCAACACCCCGATCATCCGGATCGGCGACAACTCGCGGCTGGAAGCGACGCTCAACGTGCCCGAGCGCGACCTGACCACGCTGCGCGAGGGGCTGCCCGTGCGGATGCACGTGGACGCGCTGCCCGGCCGCACCTTCGAAGGCGTGGTCGACCGCATCGCGCCGGTGGTCGACGCCGGCAGCGGGACCTTCCGCGTGGTCTGCGCGTTCGACCCGGACGACGGGGCGCTGCAGCCTGGCATGTTCGCGCGCATCGGCATCGACTACGACAACCGCGAGGCGGCGCTCGCGATCCCGCGCGCGGCCCTGCTCGAGGACGACGGCGAAGCGGCGGTCTTCGTGGTCCGCGACGGCAAGGCCGTGCGCACTGCGATCACCACGGGCTACGTGGACGGCGCCTTCATCGAGGTCCGGGAGGGCCTGGCGG
>JAAZHF010000014.1 GCA_012510865.1 Gammaproteobacteria bacterium | reverse complement strand
TCTTGCGGTAGGCCGGCTGGACCTCGAAGCCCGGCGTCCCGGCCGGCACGACGATGGCGCTGATCTCCCCGGGGCCGGTGCGGGCCGTCACCGTCACGAGCGACGTGATCGGGGTGCCGGAGTTCGTGATGAACGCCTTCTCGCCGTCGATCACCCACTCCCCGGTGGCCTCGTCGAGGCGGGCCGTGGTGCGGGTGCCGCCGGCGTCGCTGCCCGCCTCGGGCTCGGTGAGCCCGAACCCGCCGAGCGCCCGCCCGGCGCACAGGTCGGGCAGCCAGCGCTGCTTCTGCTCCTCGGTGCCGTAGGCGAAGATCGGGTACATGCACAGGGAGGACTGCACGCTGGCGAAGCTGCGCAGGCCGGAGTCGCCGCGCTCGAGCTCCTGGCAGATCAGGCCATAGCTGACGTAGTTCAGCCCGGAGCCGCCGTACTCGGCGGGGAGCGTCGCGCCGAGCAGGCCGAGGCCGGCGATCTCGGGGATCAGTTCGGTCGGGAAGCGGCCCTCGTCGAAGCACCCGCCGATGATCGGCAGCACGCGCTCGTCGGTGAACCGGGCCACGGTGTCCTGGACGGCGCGCTCCTCTTCGCTGAGCAGGGAACGGACGTCGTAGAGATCGCAGGGATTCAGGGCCATGGAAAACGCTACCGGTGGACGGAAACCCCGCATTGTAGCCGCAGCGGGCGCGGATTCCGGCGACCGGCCCGCGGCTCCTGCCCGCCCCGCGAGATGCCGCCAAAGGAAAGGCCGCGCCCCCGGGGGAGCGCGGCCTTCGTGAGGTGGGCCGGGGCGGATTGCTCAGCCGCGGCTGGTGTCTCCGTCGACCGAGGCGACCTGGGTCACCACCTGGCCGGCGATCACCGGCAGGCGGTCGCCCGGGCGCGCGTCCATGCGGATGCTGCGCTCGACGCCGTCGTAGCGATAGGTGACGTCGTAGCCCACGGTCACCTCGGCGTCGCCCAGGGCGATGCGGTTGCCCGGCTTGCTGTCGGTGCGCATGCTGCCGGTGGTGCCGTCCGGGGTGCGGTAGGTCACGTTCCAGCCCACGACCCGCGACGACTGGGAGCTGTCGTGCACGGTGCGGCACTGGCGGTCGACGCGCTCCACGACCTGCCCGCCGACGTGGCGACGGTCGATCTCGCGGCCGGCGAAGCCGCCGCCGACGGCGCCGGCCACGGTGGCCAGCTTGCGGCCGTTGCCGCTGCCGACCTGGTTGCCGACCAGGCCGCCGATGACGGCGCCGGCGACGGTGCCGCCCACGTTGCCGTCGCGCTCGGGCAGGCGCTCCTGGACCACGACGTCCTCGCAGACCTGGCGCGGCGAGGTGCTGGTGGTGGTTTCGCGGATGGCCTCGGTGCCGAGCACGGTCGCGTACTGCGGCTCGAGTTCGGTGACCGGCTCGATGGCGACCACCTGGGCGTATTCCAGGCGGCCCGAGGCGGGGATGGCCGCGTCATCGGCCGCCAGCGCGGACGGGCCCGTTGCCAGGTCGGCGGCGTCGACGTCGCTGCGCGGCGCGTCGCGGTTGCCCTGGAAGGCGGCAACGGCAACCCCGCAGACGAGCAGCGAGGCAAGGGCGATGGCGAGGGTGTTGTTCTTCATGTCGTGCTCCTCGGGGGCGGAACGGGCGGGTCTGGGCGGATCGGGCGGTCGTCTGGACCTGCCGGATAACGGGATTCGAACACTTCCCGCCTGAACGGGTGCCGGCCACGGGCCCCCGGGACTGAGCGGACCGTGAACCCGGTCCTTGCACTGCGTGATAGCGTGCCCACGCACGCGATTCCACGGAGGCCGCACGTGCCAAACCCGATCCTCGCGCCCCTGCTGCGCTGGCTGGGTCGCCTGAGCTACCCGAAGCTGTTCCTGGTGGCGGCCGCGCTGTTCGTGGCCAGCGTCTTCTTCCCCGATCCCATCCCCCTCGTCGACGAGGCGCTGTTGGGCATCGCCGCGCTGCTGGTCGCGCGCCGCAAGCGTCCGGCCGGTGGGGAACGCGGGCGCCCGGTGATCGAG
>JAAZHF010000131.1 GCA_012510865.1 Gammaproteobacteria bacterium | reverse complement strand
GTCTCCCAGAGGTTGGTTGGAGGGTCAGCGGGTGCGCAGGATGCCCAGCAGCCTGAGCACGTATTTCTCGTAGACCGGCTCGGAATGGCCGGACTTCATTTTCATCAGGAAGTACTTTTCGAACGCGACCTTGGCCAGGTGCACCCATTTGCCGGCCTTGGCCCAGGTGACGTTGCGCGGCGGCATCTGAGGCAGGGCCACGAAGGCCACGCCGGTGTCGCCCATGTCGGCCAGGCAGATCGCGTTCCAGGTGGCCTCGGCGGTCGCCTCGCGGCCCTCGATGTCGGCGCGGATGTTCTCGACGATCGCGCCGGCCATCGACTCGATCATGAAGCCGGTCTTGGGCGCGCCGGTCGGGACCGGCGTCGCCGCCACCGGCGGAATCGCGACGCAGACCCCGAGCGAGTACACGTTGGGCCAGGCCGGATTACGCTGGCGGCGGTCGATCTGGATGAAACCGCGCGGATTGCACAGCCCCTCGATGCCGCGGACCGCGTCCACGCCGGTGAAGGCGGGCAGCACCATCGAGTAGCTGAAGGGCAGCACGTGGGTCTTCTTCGGCTGGCCCTCGGCGTCCGTCTCGACCACGTCCATCTCGCCGTCGCGCACGCCGGTGATCTTCGCGTTGGTGATCCAGCTGATGTGGCGCTGGCGGAACTCCGACTCCATCAGGCCCTTGGAATCGCCGACGCCGCCCAGGCCCATGTGGCCGATATAGGGCTCGGGGGTGACGTAGGTCATCGGGACCCGGTCGCGCAGCCTGCGCTTGCGCAGGTCGCTGTCGAGGATCATCGCGAACTCGTAGGCGGGGCCGAAGCAGCTGGCGCCGGGCGCGGCACCGATGACGATCGGACCCGGGTCCTCGAGGAAGCGCTGGTAGGCGTCCCATGCGCTGCTGGCATGCGCGGTGGTGCACACCGACTGGGTGAAGCCGCCGTCCGGGCCGAGGCCGGGGATCTCGTCGAAGGCCAGCCGCGGGCCCGTGGCGATGACCAGGTGGTCATAGGCGAGGTGGCGACCGTCGCGCAGCCGCACGCGGTTGGCTTCCGGCTCGACGCGTTCGGCACCCACGGCCTCGAAGGCGATGTGCTTCTTCGCCAGGTGTTCGCGCGCGGGGATCTGGATATCGCCGGGTTCGCGCCAGCCGACTGCGACCCACGGGTTGGACGGGGTGAAGGAGAACAGCTCGCCTTCCCCGACCACGGTGATGGCCGGGCTGGCGCCCAGCGCGCCGCGGAGTTCGTAGGCGACGCTCATGCCGCCGATGCCCGCGCCCAGGACCACGATCTGTGTCATGTCCTCACCCTCCCCGGGATCTGCCCGGCCCGTTCCGGGCGGCTTGCCCGGCAGCGGTAAATTAGCACTGGCTTATATTAGAGTCAACTGATATTATCGTGGCATGCCGCGGCTCTTCGGCCATGCGGCGCATCATGGCACTGCGAGTGGAATGACGATGGGAACGACCAAGGCCGTGTCCGGCTTCGAGCTTGTGGAGATGCAGGCCCATGCCGGCGAGGCGGCGAAGCTGCTCAAGGCGCTGGCCAATGAGCGCCGGCTGCAGGTGCTGTGCCTGCTCGCCGGCGGCGAGCGTTCGGTGGGTGAGATCAACGACCTGCTGGACCTGAGCCAGTCGGCGCTGTCGCAGCATCTTGCGGTGCTGCGCGAGGAAGGCCTGGTGCAGACCCGCCGCGAGGCGCAGCTGGTGTACTACGCGCTGGTGCCGGGTCCGGCGGCGGCGGTGATGGAAACACTGCACGGCATCTACTGTGGCGCGGCCGGGCCGCGGCACGGTGGCGGGGTTGCGGCATGAGCGCGCAGTCGCCGCGCCAGGCGGGCATTGCCCGCTGGGACGCGCGCTTCGCCGGCGACGAATATGTGTTCGGCACCGCCCCCAACGCCTTCCTCGCCTCGCAGGCGCATCGCCTGCGTCCCGGCATGACCGCGCTGGCGGTGGCCGATGGCGAGGGCCGCAACGGCGTCTGGCTGGCGGAGCAGGGGCTCGATGTGCTTTCGATCGACGCCTCCGCCGAAGGGCTCGCCAAGGCCGGGAAACTGGCGGACGCCCGCGGCGTCCACATCGGCATCGAGCTGGCGGACCTGGCCGACTGGGACTGGGGCACGGCGCGCTTCGACGTGATCGCCGCGATCTTCATCCAGTTCGCCGATCCGGCGCTGCGGAAGTCCATCTTCGAAGGCATGCAGCGTGCGCTGAAGCCTGGCGGCCTGCTGCTGCTGCAGGGCTATCGCCCGGAGCAGGTCGGCCATGGCACCGGCGGTCCGCCGACGGTCGAGAACCTCTACACCGCGGACATGCTGCGCGCGGCTTTCGCCGGCATGGACCTGCTGCAACTGGACGAGCACGACAGCGTCATCAGCGAGGGCACCGGCCATCACGGCCTGTCCGCGCTGATCGACCTGGTCGCGCGCAAACGCTGATCCACCCACACCGAGGCTGTCCCATGAGCAATGTTGCTTCCTACGCCGAGCTGACCCGCGACATCTCGCGCAACCTGACTCCGCTGCGCACCCACAACCCGGAGCTGATGCAGGGCTTTGGCGCGCTCAGCAAGGCGGCGCTGGCGCCGGGGGCGCTGGATGAAAAGACCAAGGAACTGATCGCCATGGCGATCGGCGTCGCCAGCCGCTGCGACGGCTGCCTGGGCTTCCACGCCAAGGCGCTGGTCCGCCTGGGCGCCACCGCCGACGAGTTCAGGGAGATGCTGGGCGTGGCCGTATACATGGGTGGTGGGCCGTCGCTGATGTACGCGGCCAACGCGCTGGCGGCATTCGAGGAGTTCTCGGCCAGGGCCGGCTGAGCCGCCGGGTCATTCCGCGCCGGGGTTCCGCTCCAGCCACTTCGCCAGCTGATCGCGGTAGTACTGCAGCTCCTCGCTGTACGTGTCGTTGACGCAGGGGTCGCAGCCGCTGTCGCAGCAGTCGCCGGGCAGCGGCGCTTCGGGCGGGAGTGGGCGGGGATCGCTGTCGATCGTGTGCAGGGTCTTGCTCATACGCCCGCATTGTCCCATCCAGGCCGCTCGGGGTGCACGCGGAGACGGAGTCCGCCGGGAGGTCGTTCAGCTTGTCCGGCGCGCCGCGCCTGGAGGACTATCCGACCATCGCCGCCAGCCCTGAGCTGGCCCGAAGCGCTGGCATCGCGGACATGGGAGGACATCGGAGTGGCCGACGCGGAATCCGCCTGGCGCCTGCGCGCCGACACCGAGCAGGGCCTGCTGCGCATCTCGGTGACCGTGGTCGTGCTGTTCGCGGCGCTGGGCATCGTCATGGGCCTGCTGTCGGGTTCGTTCGCGATCGTCTTCGACGGCGTGTATTCGCTGATCGACGCCTGCATGACCATGGTCGGGCTGCTGGTGGCGCGCCTGATCGCGGCCTCGACCGCCGGCGGCCTGCGCAACCAGCAGCTGGTGGAGCGCTTCACCATGGGCTTCTGGCACCTGGAGCCGATCGTGCTCGGCGTCGATGCGCTGCTGCTGACCGGTGCCGCGATCTACGCCCTGATCCATGCCGTCGATTCGCTCATGACCGGCGGGCGCGAGCTGCAGTTCGGCCTGGCCATGGCCTATGCCGCGGCGACCACCGCGGTGAGTTTCGCCATGTGGCTGCTGCAGCTGCGCGCCAACCGGCGCATCCGCTCCGGCTTCGTCGCCCTCGACGCCAAGGGCTGGCTGATGTCGGCCCTGCTGGCGGGAGCCTTGCTGGTCGCCTTCGCCGGCGGCTGGTTCGTGGAAGGCACGGCCCTGGACTGGATCACGCCCTACATCGATCCGGCGGTGCTGGTGCTGGTGTGCCTGGTGATCATCCCGATGCCGCTGGGCACCATCCGCCAGGCCCTGGCCGACATCCTGCTGGTGACGCCGCCGGACCTGAAACAGCACGTCGACGAAGTCGCGCGCGAGGTGGTCGCACGTCATGGCTTCGTCGACTACCGCGCCTACGTGGCGCGGATCGGGCGCGGGCGCCAGATCGAGCTGGTCTTCATTGTCCCCCGGGGCTGGCCGGCGAAGACGGTGGAGCAGTGGGACCGGCTGCGCGATGAGGTCGGTGAGGCGATCGGCGGCGACCTGCGCAACCGCTGGCTGACCGTCGAGTTCACCGCCGACCCCGAGTGGGCCGAATAGTCCGGCCAACCCTTGTGGGAGCGGCTGTAGCCGCTCCCACAGGGGGGGTCAGCCGCGCTTGGCGCGGGCGAAGGCGTCGGCGAGGGCGTTGTTCGCGGGCGGTGCCGCGGTGCCGGCGCCGTGGCGACCGCCACCGCTACCGCCACCGCGGCGGCCGCCGTCGCCTCCGGGCCTGCCACCGGCGCGCTCGTCGCGGCCGCCGCGTGGTCCGGCGTCGCGGCGTGCGCCGGATTGGCGCTCCTCGCGGGGTGCGGGCGTATCGTCCAGGCGCCGCGTCAGGGCGATGCGCTTGCGCGCGACGTCGACCTCCAGCACCTTCACCTTGACGATGTCGCCGGCCTTCACCACCTCGCGCGGATCCTTCACGTAGCGGTCGGACAGCGCCGAAATGTGCACCAGCCCGTCCTGGTGCACGCCGATGTCGACGAAGGCGCCGAAGGCGGCGACGTTGCTGACCACGCCCTCGAGGATCATCCCCTCGCGCAGGTCCTTGATGTCCTCCACGCCCTCGGCGAACACCGCGGCCTTGAACTCGGGGCGCGGGTCGCGGCCGGGCTTCTCCAGCTCGGCGAGGATGTCGCGCACGGTCGGCTCACCGAAGCGCTCGTCGGTGAATTCGCGGGCCTTCAGCGTGCGCACGAAGCCGGCATCGCCGATAAGCGCGCGGATCGGCTTGCCCGTGGCGGCGACGATGCGCTCGACCGCCGGATAGGCTTCCGGATGCACCGCAGAGGCATCCATTGGTTCGTCGCCGTCGGCGATCCGCAGGAAGCCGGCGCACTGTTCGAAGGTCTTTTCGCCCAGGCGCGGGACCTTCAGCAGGTCCTTCCGGCGCTTGAAGGGGCCGTTGGCGTCGCGATGGGCGACGATGTTCCCGGCCACCGTCGCCGACAGCCCTGACACCCGGGCCAGCAGCGGCGCGGACGCGGTGTTCACGTGCACGCCGACCGCGTTGACGCAGTCCTCGACGCGGGCGTCGCGCGCGCGCGCCAGCTTGTACTGGTCGACGTCGTGCTGGTACTGGCCGACGCCGATCGCCTTGGGCTCGATCTTCACCAGCTCCGCCAGCGGGTCCTGCAGGCGGCGGGCGATCGACACCGCGCCGCGCAGCGAGACATCGAGGCCGGGGAATTCCTTCGCCGCCAGCTCGGAGGCGGAATACACCGAGGCGCCGGCCTCGCTGACCACGATCTTCTGCATCGCGCGCTCGGGCACCCGCTTCAGCAGCTCGCCGGCCAGTCGGTCGGTCTCGCGGCTGGCGGTGCCGTTGCCGATCGCGACCAGGTCGACGCCGTGCGCGATGCAGAGTTTCCGCAGGCTCGCCAGTGACGCGTCCCACTGCCGGCGCGGCTCGTGCGGGTAGATGGTGTCGGTGGCGACCAGCTTGCCGGTGGCGTCGACCACGGCCACCTTGACGCCGGTGCGCAGGCCGGGGTCGAGGCCGAGCACGGCCTTGGGGCCGGCGGGCGCGGCCAGCAGCAGGTCCTTGAGGTTGTCGCCGAAGACGGTGATGGCCTCGGCCTCGGCCTTCTCGCGCGCCTGCGCGAACAGGTCCAGCATCAGGTGCAGCTGCAGCTTGGCGCGCCAGGCCAGGCGGCAGGCGTTGAGCAGCCAGGCGTCGGCGGCGCGGCCCTCGTCGCGGATGCCGGCCTTGAGGGCGACGCGCCCCTCGGCGTAGGCGTTGCCGGCCTCGACATCGGCGCCGGGTTCGAGATCCAGCTGCAGGAACTCCTCGCGACGGCCGCGGAACAGCGCCAGCAGGCGGTGCGAGGGGATCTTCGCCAGCGGCTCGGCATGGTCGAAGTAGTCGCGGAACTTCTCGCCCGCGGCCTCCTTGCCCTCGGCGACCTTCGCGCGGATCACGCCGTCGCGCGACAGCCACTCGCGCAGTTCGCCGATCAGCGCCGCATCCTCGCCCCAGCGTTCGAGCAGGATCGCGCGGGCCCCTTCCAGCGCCGCCTTGCCGTCGGCCACGCCCTTGTCGGCGTCGACGAACGACAGCGCGAATTCCTCGGGCACCTGCGTCGGATCGGCCAGCAGCCCGTCGGCCAGCGGCTCCAGCCCGGCCTCGCGCGCGATCTGGGCGCGGGTGCGGCGCTTCTGCCTGTACGGCAGGTAGAGGTCTTCCAGCCGCGACTTGCTGTCGGCGGCTTCGATGTCGGCGCGCAGCCCGTCGGTCAGCTTGCCCTGTTCGTCGATGCTTGCGAGGATCGCCGCGCGGCGGTCCTCCAGCTCGCGAAGGTAGGACAGGCGCGCTTCGAGGTCCCGCAGCTGGGTGTCGTCGAGGCCGCCGGTGGCTTCCTTGCGGTAGCGGGCGATGAAGGGCACGGTCGCGCCTTCGTCGCGCAGGCCGACGGCGGACTCCACCTGGCTGCGCTGCGC